>NZ_LRQV01000004.1 GCF_001567585.1 Micromonospora rosaria | reverse complement strand
AGCCGAGCAGGCGACAGCCGAGCAGGCGACAGCCGAGCAGGCGACAGCCGAGCAGGCGGCACCGACGGCGACAGCCGCGCAGGTGGACCCGGCGGATCCCCGGGTGGTCTTCGCGGAGTTGCGGCGGGCCTCGGCCGGCGGGCCGGCCGACTACGCCGGGGTGACCTGGGAGCGGATCGACGCCGCCGACGGCGTCTTCTGGCCCTGCCCGGACGAGGACGGCCCGGACACCCCCCGGCTCTTCGCGGAGCGCTTCGCCACCCCCGACGGACGGGCCCGGTTCCACCCGGTCGACCACCGGCCCGCCGCCGAGGAGGTCTGCGCCGAGTACCCGCTGCACCTGACCACCGGGCGGGTCCTCGCCCAGTACCAGTCCGGGACGCAGACCCGGCGGGTCGCCGCGCTGCGCCGCACGGCGCCGGAGCCCTTCGTGGAGCTGCACCCCGACCTGGCGGCCCGGCTCGGCGTCGCCGACGGCGACGACCTGCGGGTCGTCTCCCGGCGGGGCGAGATGCGCGCCCCGGCCCGGGTGACCCCGACGATCCGGCCGGACACCCTCTTCGCCCCGTTCCACTGGGCCGGGGCCGGCCGGGCGAATTCGGTCACCAACGACGCGCTGGACCCGGTCTCCCGGATGCCCGAGTTCAAGATCTGCGCGGTCCGGGTGGAGCGGGCATGACCGGCACGGTGACCGACGCACCCGGCGCGACGGCCGACAGACGGCTCAGCGCGACGGCCGACCGGCGGCTCGGCGCGACGACCGACCGGCGGCCGACGGCGGCGACCGGCGGGCCACCCGGAACGGGAAGCCGGGTCGGCGGTCGGACGAGGTTCGACGGGAGACGGTCGTGAGCGAACGGATCGTGATCGTCGGGCACGGCATGGCCGGCGCGCGACTCGCCGCCGACCTGCTCGGGCACCCGGGCGACCGGAAGATCACCGTGCTCGGCGCGGAGCCGCACCGGGCGTACAACCGGATCATGCTGTCCACGCTGCTCGCCGGCAAGATCGACGAGCCGGACGTGGAGTTGACCGAGGCCGCCGGGCACGGTGTCGACGTGCGGACCGGCGTCGCGGTGACCGGCATCGACCGGGCGGCCCGCACGGTCCGCACGGCCGACGGCGAGGAGATCGGGTACGACCACCTGGTGCTGGCCACCGGCAGCCGGGCCTGGGTACCGCCGCTGCCCGGCCTGGACCCGGCCGCGCTGCCGGAGCGGGTGGTGCCGTTCCGGACCCTGGACGACTGCCGGCGGATCCTCGACGTGGCGGCCCGCGCCCGCCGGGCCCTGGTGCTCGGTGGCGGGCTGCTGGGGCTGGAGGCGGCCCGGGGGCTGGCCAGCCGGGGCCTCGACGTGGCGGTGGTGCACCCGCGCGGGTACCTGATGGAACGGCAACTCGACCCGGCGGCCGGCGCGGTGCTCGCCGGGACCCTGGCCGGGCTCGGCGTGACCGCCCACCTCGCGGTCGCGGCGACCGCCGTGGCGGCCGACGGCGACGGGGTCCGCCTGGACCTGGCCGACGGCCGGTCGCTCACCGCCGACCTGCTGGTGCTCGCCTGCGGGGTACGCCCGGACACCGCGCTGGCCGCCGACGCGGGGCTGCGGGTGGACCGGGGGGTGCTGGTGGACGACCGGCTGCGGACCAGTGACGAGCGGATCTGGGCGATCGGCGACTGCGCGCAGCACGGCGACGGGGTCAGCGGGCTGGTCGCGCCGGCCTGGGCGCAGGCCCGGGTGCTGGCGCAGGTGCTGACCGGGGCGGACCCGACGGCCCGGTACCGGCCCCGGCCGCCGGTGACCCGGCTCAAGGCGGCCGGGATCGACCTGGCCGCGATGGGCGACCCGACGGGCGGCGAGGGCGAGGAGCTGACCTTCGCCGACCCGGCCCGGGGCACGTACGCCCGGCTGCGGATCGCCGGGGAACGGCTGACCGCCGCGATCCTGGTCGGCGACAACCCCTCCGTCGGCACGGTGATCCAGCTCTTCGACCGGGGCAGCCCGGTCCCGGCCGACCGGCGGGCTCTGCTGCTCGGCCGGGCGCTCGGCGGCGCCGCCCCCGCGACCACCGAGACCCCGGCGCTGATGCCGGACGCGGCGACGGTGTGCCAGTGCAACAACGTCAGCAAGGGCGCGCTGGTGCGCTGCTGGCGGGACGGGGCCAGGTCGGTGGACGCGGTGGTCGCCGCGACCCGGGCCGGTACCGGCTGCGGGAGCTGCCGGGACGCGGTGACCGGGATCGTCGACTGGCTCTCCGAATCGGATTCGGTGGAGGTGACGCGATGAACGGCGGACGGCTGGTCGTCGTCGGTAACGGCATGGTCGGGCAGCGCTTCGTCGAGGCGCTACGGGCCCGGGACACGGAGCAGCGCTGGCAGGTCACGGTGCTCGGCGAGGAGCGGCGGCCGGCGTACGACCGGGTGCGGCTGTCGGCGTACTTCGACGGGGTGAGCGCCGAGGAGCTGAACCTGCACACCCCCGACGACGGGGTGGAGTTGCGCCTCGGCGAGGCGGTCACCGGGCTCGACCGGGACCGGCGGGTGGTCACCACGGCCCACGGCGAGTACCCGTACGACGCGCTGGTGCTGGCCACCGGCTCGTACCCGTTCGTGCCGCCGGTGCCCGGCACCGACCTGCCGGGGGTCTTCGTCTACCGCACCCTGGACGACCTGGCCGCGATCCGGGCGCACGCCGCCGGCCGGCGCACCGGGGCGGTGGTCGGTGGCGGGCTGCTCGGCCTGGAGGCGGCGAACGCGCTGCGCCTGCTGGGGCTGGCCACCCACGTGGTGGAGTTCGCGCCCCGGCTGATGCCGGTGCAGGTGGACACCGCCGGCGGCGCGATGCTGCGCCGGTACGTGGAGGAGCTGGGGGTGACCACCCACCTGGGGGTGGCGACCACGGCGCTGCGGCCCGGCCCGGACGGCACGGTGCGCGCGCTGGAACTCGGCGACGGTACCGCGGTCGAGGCGGACGTGGTGGTGGTCGCCGCCGGCATCCGCCCCCGCGACGAGCTGGCCCGCGCCGCCGGGCTCGACCTCGGCCCGCGCGGCGGGGTGCTGGTCGACGCCGGGTGCCGGACGGCGGACGAGCGGATCTGGGCGGTCGGCGAGTGCGCGGCGGTGGACGGGGTCTGCCACGGCCTGGTCGCCCCCGGGTACGCGATGGCCGAGGTGGTCGCCGACCGGCTGCTCGGCGGGGCGGCCACCTTCCCCGGGGCGGACACCGCGACGAAGCTGAAGCTGCTCGGCGTGGACGTGGCGTCCTTCGGTGACGCGCACGGCACCACCGAGGGCTGCCTGGACGTCACCTTCACCGACCCGGCCACCCGCACGTACGCGAAGCTGGTCCTCTCCGACGACGCGCGGACCCTGCTCGGCGGGGTGCTGGTCGGGGACGCGACGGCCTACCCGACGCTGCGGGCCAGTGTCGGCGGGCCGTTGCCCGGTCCGCCGCTGGCGCTGCTCGCCCCGGCCGACGCGGGCGGCGGCGCGGGCGCGGCGGCGCTGCCCGGCACCGCGCAGGTCTGCTCCTGCAACGCGGTGACCAAGGACGACGTCGACGCGGCGATCGCCGGCGGCTGCGCCGACGTGCCGGCGTTGAAGGCGTGCACCCGGGCCGGGACGAGCTGCGGGTCCTGCGTGCCGATGCTCAAGCAGTTGCTCGACGCGGCCGGGGTGCGCCAGTCCACCGCGCTCTGCGAGCACTTCGACGCCAGCCGGCAGGAGCTGTTCGACATCGTCCGGGTCCGGGGCATCCGCACCTTCTCCCAGCTCATCGCGGAGCACGGGCGGGGGCGCGGCTGCGACATCTGCAAGCCCGTGGTCGCCTCGATCCTCGCCTCGCTCGGCAGCGGGTACGTCCTCGACGGCGAGCAGGCGTCGTTGCAGGACACCAACGACCACTTCCTGGCGAACCTGCAACGCGACGGCACGTACTCGGTGGTGCCCCGGATCCCGGGCGGGGAGGTCTCCCCGGAGAAGCTGATCGTCATCGGCGAGGTGGCCCGGGACTTCAACCTCTACACGAAGATCACCGGAGGGCAGCGGATCGACCTGTTCGGGGCCCGGGTGGAGCAGCTCCCGCTGATCTGGCGCCGGCTGGTCGACGCCGGGTTCGAGTCCGGGCACGCGTACGGCAAGGCGCTGCGCACGGTGAAGTCCTGCGTCGGCGACACCTGGTGCCGGTACGGGGTGCAGGACTCGGTCGGCCTGGCCGTGGCGCTGGAGCTGCGGTACCGGGGGCTGCGCGCCCCGCACAAGCTGAAGTCGGCGGTCTCCGGCTGCGCCCGGGAGTGCGCCGAGGCCCGCAGCAAGGACTTCGGCGTCATCGCCACCGAGACCGGCTGGAACCTCTACGTCGGCGGCAACGGCGGCTTCCGGCCCCGGCACGCCGAGCTGTTCGCCACCGACCTGTCCACCCAGGAACTGATCTCGCTCGTCGACCGGTTCCTGATGTACTACGTCCGCACCGCCGACCGGTTGCAGCGCACCTCGGCGTGGATCGAGGCCATGGACGGCGGCCTGGACCACCTGCGGGCGGTGCTCGTCGAGGACTCGCTGGGGCTCTGCGCCGAGTTGGAGGCGGCGATGGCCCGGCACGTCGGGTCCTACTCCGACGAGTGGCGGGACACCCTCGACGACCCGGAGCGGCTGCGCCGCTTCACCTCCTTCGTCAACGCCCCGGACGTCCCCGACCCCTCGATCAGCTTCGAGGTGGTCCGGGGCCAGCCGGTGCCGGTACGCGGCGGGCCACCCCCGACCACGGCCGGCCCCGGTACCGCCGGGGCGGGCGAGCCGGCCGCCGTCGGTGGCCGCCGGCAGCCCGTCACCCTCGGCATGCCGGAGGTACGGCGATGACCACGGCATCCGTCCTGGACTGGACGACGGTCTGCCCGCTGGACCGGCTGGAGTCCGACCGGGGCGTCGCGGCGCTGGTCGACGGCGTACAGGTGGCGCTCTTCCGGACCGCCGACGGCCTCTTCGCGCTCGACAACCAGGACCCGGTCAGCGGCGCGTACGTGCTGAGCCGGGGCATCGTCGGCAGCCGCAACGGTGTGCCGACCGTGGCCTCACCCCTGCACAAGCAGGTGTACGACCTGCGTACCGGGGACTGTCTCGACCTGCCGGGGGTCTCCGTGTCCCGGCACGAGGTGCGCTGCCGGGACGGGCTGGTCGAGGTGCGGCTGCGACAGGAGGAATGAATGCGCGACGAACTGGCCGGCTTCACCGTCGGGGTGACCGCCGACCGCCGGCGCGACGAACTCGCCGCGCTGCTGGAACGGCGTGGGGCCCGGGTGGTCCTTGCCCCGGCGCTGCGGATCGTCCCGCTGGCGGACGACACCGAGCTGCGCGAGGCGACCCGGGCCTGCCTGGACCGGCCGCCGGACATCCTGATGGCGAACACCGGCATCGGGATGCGCGGCTGGCTGGAGGCGGCCGAGGGGTGGGGGCTGGCCGAGCCGCTGCGCTCCGTGCTGACCCGCTCGTACGTGGTGGCCCGGGGGCCGAAGGCGCGCGGGGCGATCCGCGCCGCCGGGCTGCACGACCAGTGGTCACCGGCCTCGGAGAGCTGCGACGAGGTGGTCGACCACCTGCGGCGGCGGGGAGTCGCCGGGCAGGTCATCGCCATGCAGCTACACGGTGAACGGCAGCCGGAGTGCACCCTGGCGCTGGAGGCGGCCGGGGCGACGGTGATCGAGGTCCCGGTGTACCGCTGGGCCCCACCGAGCGACCCGGCGCCCCTGCACCGGCTCATCGACCTGGTCGCCGGCCGGCTGGTGGACGCGGTCACCTTCACCTCGGCGGCGGCGGCGGAGTCGCTGCTGCGGGCGGCCGGGGACCGTACCGACACGCTCCTGTCGGCGCTGCGCGAGGACGTCCTGGCCAGTTGTGTCGGGCCGGTGACCGCCGAGCCGCTGCGCCGACGCGGAGTGCCGGTCGCCGCGCCGGCCCGGGCCCGGCTGGGCGCGCTGGTCCGCACC
This sequence comes from Micromonospora rosaria, assembly GCF_001567585.1. Taxonomy (GTDB): domain Bacteria; phylum Actinomycetota; class Actinomycetes; order Mycobacteriales; family Micromonosporaceae; genus Micromonospora; species Micromonospora rosaria. Next base: position 115,801 of record NZ_LRQV01000004.1, on the reverse strand, counting down.
ATCGTCGACGAGCTGCCCCGCCGGACGATCAGCCTGAAGGCGGCCGGTCACCTGATCACCCTGCGCGGTCACGCCGCCGTGGTGGACGGGGAACTGCGTCCACTCGCCCCGGCGCCGATGGCGGTGCTGCGCGAGCTGGCCCGCTCCCCCGGCCGGGTGATGTCCCGGACCGCCCTGCTGCGCACCCTCCCCCGGGGCGCCGACGAACACGCGGTCGAGATGGCCGTGGCCCGCCTCCGCGCCGGCCTGAAAGCCCCCCACGTGATCCAGACCGTCGTCAAACGCGGCTACCGCCTCCGCACCGACTAACCCCCCACTCCCACCCCTGCCCGCCCTGCCCTGCCCTGCCCCCGGTGATCATGGACTTGACGGCAGTCTCGATCTCCACCGATGCCGCCAACTCCATGATCACCGGGGGCGGGGCGGGTGGAGGGGAGGGGAGGAGGGGGCGGGGGGTGGTAGGGGCCGCCCCTGCCGTCGGGGGGTGTGACGGCAGGGGCGGTGGGGTACGGGGCGGTCAGCCGACCGGGGTGGGGAAGCCTCGGCCGTGCTCGGCCTCCAGCCGCATCATGGCGTGCTCGACGACGGTCACCAGTACCTGCTTGACCGACTCCCGCTGCCGGGCGTCGGTCCAGACCAGGGGTACCTGGGGCGAGATGGCCAGCGCCTCGCGGACCTCGTCGAGCTCGTACTGCGAGGCGCCGTCGAAGTGGTTGAGCGCCACGACGTACGGCAGCCGGCGGTTCTCGAAGTAGTCCAGCGGGGCGAAGGCGTCCGTGATGCGCCGGGTGTCCACCAGGACGGCGGCACCCACCGCCCCCCGGATGATCTCGTCCCACATGAACCAGAAGCGGGTCTGACCCGGCGTACCGAACAGGTACAGGATCAGGTCCTGGGCCATGGTGATCCGGCCGAAGTCCATGGCGACCGTGGTGGTCTCCTTGCCGGGCACCTTGGACGGATCGTCGATCCCGACGCCGGCGGCGGTCATCACCGCCTCGGTGGTCAGCGGAGTGATCTCCGAGATCGCTCCGACCAGGGTCGTCTTGCCCACGCCGAAGCCACCCGCGACCACGATCTTCGCCGAGACGATTCCCCGGTTCTGGCGGGCCCCGGCGGGGTCATAGCCTGCGAAGTCCACTTAGCACCCTTCCAAGGATTTCCATTCGCTCCTCGTACCCGTCGGCGGGAGCGGCAGTGTGTAGCGTCAGCAGACCCTCGGCCACCATGTCGGCGACCAGCACCCGGGCCACGCCCAGTGGCATCCGGGTGTACGCGGCGATCTCCGCCAGCGACTGCGCCCGCCCCTCACAGACCGAGGCGATCCGGTGCTTGTCGTGCCCGGCGAACCGCGATTCGGCGACCGCGGTCGGACTGGCCGTCAGCACCGCCTCCAGAGCGATGTCCTGGCGAGGCTCGGTGCGTCCGCGGGTGACCGCGTACGGGCGCACCAGCGCACCCCGCGGGTCCGAGCGACGTTGGTCCATCCGCGATCACCTCCTCTCGTCCGGCACCGACCGGTACCGGTTCACCTGTGCCCCGGCCGGGTCGACGGCGCCGGGCCGGCCGGCGACGGCACCGTCCGGGCCCCCACGCCCGGCCGCCGTGTCACGACCGCACTGCGTCACGGGGAAGCGGCACCAGTGCCGCGCCGACCCGCTCGACCAGCAGCGCCATCTCGTACCCGACCTGGCCCACGTCACAGCTACGGGCGGCGAGCACCGCCATCGAGGAGCCGTCGCTGATCGACATGAGGAACAGGTATCCGCTGTCCATCTCGATCACGGTCTGGAGCACGCCGCCCGCGCTGAACATCCGGGCGGCGCCCTCGGTGAGGCTGACCACGCCGGAGGTGATCGCCGCGAGCTGGTCCGCCCGGTCCGCCGGCAGGTCCCGCGAGGAGGCGAGCAGCAGCCCGTCCGCGGACACCGCCACCACGTGGGCGATGCCCGCCACGCTGTCGGCGAAGTTGGTGAGCAGCCAACTCATGTCCTGCATAGCCGCTGGCCTGTTCATCGACTCGTCTCCTTGGTCGAGGTGCTGTTCTGATCGGCCCCGGCCGTCCGTCCACGCTGGACGCCGCGATGGTACGCGGAGAGCAGGCCGCGTACCTCGTCCGGCGTCCGCCGGCTCCGGTCCCGGCCGCCCTTGGGCTCGATCCCACCGGGGACGAGCTGGGCCTGCGGTACCCGCTTCGGCAGCCCGGACCGGGTGGTCCCGGAGGCGGCCGGCTCGGCGGCCCGGCTGGCCCGGTTCCAGCCCTCGTCGGCTGCGGTCCGCCACGCCTCCGGCTCGACCGCCGGGGCCGCGGGGGGCGGGGTCGGCGGGGCCGGGGCGGCGCTGGCGGCCGGCGCGGGTGACACCGGTACGGCCGGGGCGGCCGGGGTCGGCGGGTACGACGGGGGTGGTGCCTGCACCGGCGGTGGCGTGGCAGCCGCGCCCGGGGTCCGGGTGGGCAGGGGCGGCCGGGCCGGCGAGGCGGTGGCGGCCGACTGCTGCGTACCGGCGCCCGGCTCCTGGTCGAAGCGGGGCCGGGTGAAGATGGCCGTCTCGTCGTTGCCGTGCGACCGGAACCAGACCGCTTCCATCTCCCGGAATATCGGCGCCTCGGCGGGCTGGTCCCGACGCCCCATCACGGGCGCGGAGGGCACCGCGGTCGACGTCGGGGCGGGGGGTGCGGCCGGGGCCGGCGGGGTGGCCGGAGCCGGGGCCGCCGGCAGGCCGGCGGTCGGCCCCAGCGGCAGGGCCGGGGTCGACGGCCGGGTCGGCTCGTCGATCGGCGCCCGCCGGGGCAGCGGGTCGACGGTGGGGTAGGCGACGGTGGGCGAGCCCACCGACAGCCCGGAGGTGGGTGCCGGCTCGGCCGGGGCCACCGGCGTCGGGTCGGGCGCGCTCGTCGGGGTCAGCGAACCCCCGCCGGCCCGGACCGTCGGGGCGGTGTTGCGGGCCTCCACCGGGCTCGACCAGGCGGGCGAGCTGGGCGTGGTGGTGGTGTTGGTCCGCCACTGCTCGGTGAGGGTGGCCGTCCGGCCACCACCGGCGAGCGGGTCGCCGAGACCGGCCGGGGTGAGCGGGCTCGGCTCGGCCACCGGCTGACGCGGCCGGCTCTCGATCTGCTCCCGACCCCGCTGGGTCGGCAGGACCACGGTCGCGGCCGGCAGCGTCACCTGGGCCACCGTGCCGCCCTCCACGTTGCGGCGCAGCTCCACCCGGATGGCGTACCGGGAGGCGAGCCGGCTCACCACGGCCAGGCCCATCAGCCGGAACGCCGCGACGTCCACGGTCGACGGGGCGGCCAGCCGCCGGTTGAGCGAGTCGAGCTGCTCGTCGGTGAGGCCGAGGCCCCGGTCCTCGATCTGGATCAGCACGTAGTCGCGGATCCGGCGGCCGTCGGCCACCACGGTGGTGTTCGGCGCGGAGAACCGGGTGGCGTTGTCCAGCAGCTCCGCGACCAGCCGCACCACGTCGTTGACGGCGTGCGCGGCGACGGAGACGTCGGTGTCGACGGTGCCGAACTCGATCCGGTTGTACTGCTCCACCTCGGACTGCGCGGCCCGCAGCACGTCGACCAGCAGGGCGTCGTCGCGACGGGGCACCGCCGAGTCCGCACCGGCCAGGACCAGCAGGTTCTCGTCGTTACGGCGCATTCGGGTGGCCAGGTGGTCCAGCTCGAAGAGGCGGGCGAGCCGCTTCGGGTCCTCCTCGCTGCGCTCGATCGCGTCCAGCTCGCCGATCATCCGGTCGACCAGCGTCTGACTGCGCCGGGCCAGGTTGAGGAACATCGCCGAGACGCTGGTCCGCAGCGCGGCCTGCTCGGCGGCGACCCGGACCGCCTCCTGGTGGACCACGTTGAAGGCCAGGGCGACCTGCCCCACCTCGTCGCGGTTGTTGAGCTTGATCGGGTCCCGTACCTGCCGGACGATCTCGTCCACACCGCCGTCGCCGACGTTGTTGATGTTCTGGAGCCGGGCCACCGCCTCCGGCAGGTCGTGGTTGGCCACCGACAGGGCGCCCTCCCGCAGCCGGCGCAGCGACTGGTTGAGCGACCGGGCCAGCACCACGGCCAGGGTGATGGCGATGATGAGCGTGAGCAGGACCAGCACCGACTCGACGATGGCCTGCCGGATGACGGCCGACCGGGCCGCCTCCACGTCGGCGAGCAGGCTCTCCTGGAGCCGCACCTCGGCCCACCGCATCAGGTCGTTGACCGCGCCGATCGAGTTGGCCGCGTCCGCGGCGCTCACCAGCGGGCTGCGCTGACCGACCGAACGGGTGATGTCGGAGGACACCCGGTCGGCCAGACCCACCGCGTCACCGGAGACCGAGTTCTCCACCAACGCGCGCTGGGCCGGGTCGGCGGCGAGGGAGAAGGCGAGCAGTGCCTCCTGCTGGCTGGTCAGCGTGGCGACGAAGGAGGAGAACTGCTCCTCGTCGAGCCGTCCGCCGACGAGCGCGGTGTAGGCGACCGCCTCCTCCTCGGCGACGGCGCCCTTCGCGCGGCTGAACGCGGCGACCGCGCGCCGGCTCTCCGCCAGGCGCTCCTCACCGGGGAGCTGGGCCAGCACGTCGCCGTAGGAGACGAGGTCGTTGAGGATGACGCCGTACCGCAGCGCCGCCGCCGCGACCGGCATCTGACGCCGGTCCAGCACCTCCTGCCGGGTGTTGTTCAGCGTCTCCAGGTGGGTGTCGATGACGTCGAGCCGGGTACGGACGGCGTTCGGCACGTCACCGAGGCGGCCCCGCTCCTCGCGGTAGTCGGCGATCCGCTCGTCGGTACGCCGTACCCGCAGGTTGTAGTCGTCGGCCGAGCGGCCCGGCGCGGCCAGGTACGCCGCCGCGGTCATCCGCTCCCGGTGCAGGTCCTGGGTGAGCGCCGAGACGTCGAGGGAGAGCGCGGTGAGGGCCCGGATCCGGGTGGCCTCGACGGCGCCCTCACCGGTCGAGATCAGTCGGATCGTGGCCAGCGCGATCACCGCCGCCACCGGAACGACCAGGATCAACGCCAGCTTGGACCGGATCCGGGCGTCCCGCAGCCGGGGCAGTCGTCCACGAAGGCCACGCTTCCTGGTCTCGCCGCTCTCGGGCAGGGTCGTAGGTCCGGTGCTCACGACATCGCCTCCGTCGTTTCTTCCACGCCTGACCCGCCGACCCGCGCCTCGTGCAACGGACAGCGCAGCGCGCGGCACGGCCGCGATTTCATCAGAGAAGATCCGTTTTGGGAAGCCGCCGTGCGAAAGAGAACGGTCGGGCCCGGCCCGACACACGCACCGATCACCTGATACCGCCAATTCTCTACCGCCCCTGACCAGGGCACGTAATCCAGAGTGGTCGGATGAATCTGCAAAGTGAGCGTTTGTGAACACCCCGTGTCCCCAACATGTGGGACGGTCGTCCCGAAACGCCTACCGGCACCCCCGCGCTTGACCGCAGGGCCCGGCATTGGCAAGGTTTTGCAGGCTTCGCGCACACCGTACGGCACACGATTGCCGATCCTGCAATGAGGACGGCAGAACCGGCGGTGACCGGGCACCAACCCCGGGCCGCATCCTGGAGGACTGAGTTGACCCCCATCCGCTCCGCGACCATCGCGGCGCTCGCATCGGCCCTGGTGGCCACCACGCTCACCGGCTGCCAGTTCGGCGCGGAGGAGCAGGACACGAGTCCGATCGTCATCGCCGCGGACCTGGAACTCTCCGGTGCCGCCGCGCCGGTCGGCAAGGCGTACCAACGCGCACTGGAACTGAAGGTCGAGCAGCTCAACGCCTCCGGCGCGCTGGGCGCCCGGCAGGTTCAGCTGCGAGTGAAGGACAACCGCTCGGACGCCGCCGAGTCGCTGCGCAACGTCGGTGACTTCGGCAACGACGACGCGGTCAGCGCCATCATCATGGGTGGCTGCAACGAGTGCGCGGTCGGCGCGGTCCGGACCATCAACGAGCGGCGGGTACCCACCATCGCCCTCGCCCCGGCCGGCGACATCAGCAACCCGGTGGCCGAGCGCCGGTACGTGTTCCAGCTCGCTCCGACCGCGGCGGACAGCGCCGGCGTGCTCGTCACCGAGCTGGGCCGCGCGGGCATCCGCCGGGTCGCGGTGCTGTACAGCGACGACGACTACGGCCGGGAAGGGCTCGCCGCGCTGCGCAGCGAGTTCGTCAAGGCCAACGTCACGCTGGTCCGCAGCACCGCCGTCCGCAGCACCGTCACCGACCTCGCCCAGCCGGTCCAGCAACTGGTCGGCCGCGACCCGGACGCGCTGATCGTGTGGACCTCGCCGGAGCAGGCGACCCTCGTCTCGAACAGCGCCGCGCAGGCCGGTTTCGAGGGCAACCTCTACTTCGACGCGGCGGCCGGCGGTGACCTCTTCCTCGGCACGTCGGCGCGGGCCAGCAGCCGGGCGACCCTGGTGTTCACCCAGACCATGGCGATCGACGACGTGATCGCCACGACGCCGGCCAAGGCGGCCCGGCGGCAGTGGTTCCAGGACTACACCGCACGCTTCGGCGGGTACCACGGCCTCTCCTCGTTCGCGGCGGACGCCGTGCAGCTCATCGCGGACGCCGAGCTGCGGCGCGGCGACGGGGCGGGCCGGCAGGCGGCCCGCGACGGCATCCGGGACGTCCTGGAGACCTCGCAGATGGACGGGCTGTCCGGCCCGATCCGGATGACGCCGGACAACCACTCCGGGCTGATGCCCCAGGCGCTCACCACCCTGGTCGCCCGGGGCGGTCGCTGGCGGCTGGCCGGCTGACGCCCGACCGACCCGGCTGGCCGGCCCCCCGCTCGGGAGGCCGGCCAGCTTCCGGTCGGCGGACCGCCCGGCCGGGCGGTCCGCGCCACCGACGGTCCGGGCCGCCAATGGTCCAAGTCGCCGACGGTCCAGACCACCGACGGTCCGGGCCGCCAACCGTCCGGGCCGCAACGGTCCGCGGCGGTCAGCGGTTCGAGGTGGTCTCCCGCACCCAGGGCAGCGCGATCCGCTCCGCGAGCATCAGCGCCGAGTAGAGCAGGATGCTCACCAGCGCGACCAGGATGATGGCCGCCCACGACGTGGCGGTGTCGCCGATGCCGGCGTACTGCTGGATGACGTAACCCAGGCCGTCCTCACCGGCCTGGAACTCCCCGATCACCGCGCCGATCGCGGCCAGCGGCATGGCGACCTTCAGCCCGACGAAGATCTGCGGCAGCGCGGCCGGGAACCGGACCTTGCGGAACGCCTGCCACCAGGAGGCGTTCCAGGACCGGACCAGCTCGGCCAGGTCGGCGGGGGTGGTGGTGAGCCCGGTGGCGGTGGAGAGCACGATCGGGAAGAAGCAGAGCAGGAACACCATCGTGAGGATCGGCGTCTGACCCCAGCCGAGCGCCACCACCAGCAGCGGCCCGAGGGTGATCTTCGGTACCGCGTTGATCGCGACCAGCAGCGGGGTGAACATCCGCTCCACGGTGCGGGAGGCGGCCAGCGACAGCCCGATCAGGATGCCGGCCGCCGCCGAGAGGGCGAAGCCGAGCAGGATCTCCTGGGTGGTGACCCAGGTGTGTTCGAGCATCTGCGCCGGCTTCTCGACGAACGCGGTCAGCACCGAGCCGGGGGTGGGCAGCGCCGCCGGGTGCACCAGCTCCAGCCAGGCGGTCGCCCACCAGACCACGAAGGCGACCAGCAAACCGGCCCCGGGCAGCAGCAGCGCCGGGGCCTGGGCGCGGATCGCCGCGCCGGTTCCGGTCGGCCCGCCGGCCGCCGGGTCGTCCGCTCCGACCGGCGGTGTCGGCACCGCCGGTACCCGGACGTCAGTCATCTTGTCCTCCTCAACGTGCCGGCCGTCGCGGCCGACGACAGGGGGGTACGCCTCGCCGGAAGCACCGGCGGGGACGTACCCCCGTGTGACGGACGGTCCGATCAGGCCTTCGGCGTCAGGCTGAAGTCGATGATCTGGTCCGGAGTGATGTTCTGGTCGAGGGCGCCGGCGCCCTGCAGGATCGCGATGCTCTTGGCGACCCGGCCGTTGTCCAGGGTGCCGAGCGCGGTACCGGTGTTGTTCGACCGGACGTACCCGGCCATGAGCGACAGCTCGGCGGCGGCTGCCGCCGGCACGCTGGCCTCGACGTTCTTCTTCAGGATGTCCCCGGCCTCCTGCGGGTGGGCCAGGGCGTACTCCAGACCCTTGAGCAGCGCGGCGCTGAACCGCTTGACCATCTCCGGGTCTTCCTTGGCGAGCTTGCTGGAGGTGATCAGCGCGTTGCCGTAGAGGTCCTGCATCACGTTGCTGTACGGCAGCATGACGGCCTTCTTCTTGGCGACCGTCTCGATCGTCGGCTGGCCGACGACGAACTGGCCGATGCCGTCGACGCTGCCGGCGGCGAGGATGCCGATCAGCTCCTGCGGGTTGCCGTTGACCCACTGCACCTTGCTGGCGTCGATGCCGGCCATCCGCGCGTACGTCGGGAAGAGGTTGCGCACCACGGAGCCCGGGGCGTCGGCGAGCTTCTTGCCCTCCAGGTCCTTGGGCGTGGCGATGCCCTTGCCCTCCACCGTGGCGATGCCGGCCATGGTCCGCTGGTGGATCGCGGCGACCACGGTGAAGTCCTTGGCCTGGCCGTTGCCGACCTGGAGCAGACCACCGGTGAGGTCGATCGGTCCGAAGTGGGCCTTGCCGCTGACGACGGCCTGGATCACGCCGTTGGTGCCCTGACCGGGCTGGATCTCGACGTCGAAGCCGGCCTCCTTGAAGAAGCCCTTGTCCTTTGCCACCCACGCGTACGCGTCACGACCGAAGTTGCCGAAAGAGGTGAGGTAGGTCACCTTCTCCAGTGACCCACCGTTACCTCCTGCTGACTGTTCGGCATCGTCCGAACCGCTGCTGCACGCGGTCACCAGGGCGAGGGCGGTGGCCAGCGTGGCAGCGGCGACCGTACGGGTCAGCCTTCTCATCAGTGCACCATGTCCTTTCCCACCGGGGGCTTCAGCCACCCGGGAGGGTCGTCGAACTGCGCCGACGCCGATCCAGGGGGAGATCGGCGCCACCGTAGGAGGGGATTCTTCGCGGGCACAGCGTACGAGACTTGTACCTGATGGTCACCAGTCACATCACGTTGCGGAACGAAAACAAACAGAAATCCACCCCGGACTGTTCGTAGTGAACACTCCTTCGCTACCCTGGCCCAACCCGAGAACATCGCAGCTCATGGCAGCTCAAGGAGGCGAGCCGGGGATGATCCGACTTTCTGGGGTTTCCCGAACCTTCCACGGACGCACCGGCCACGTCGAAGCCCTGCGCGGCATCGACCTGCACGTCGCCGAGGGCGAGTTCGTCGCCGTGCTCGGCCGCTCCGGTTGCGGCAAGTCCACTCTGCTCCGGATGGTCGCCGGCCTCCTGCCGGCGACCGGCGGCGAGATCACTGTAGGCGGCACCCCGATCACCAAGCCGCGCCGGGACATCGCCATGCTGTTCCAGAAGCCGGCGCTGCTGCCCTGGCGCACGGTCCTGGACAACGTCCTGCTGCCGGTGGAGGTCTTCGGCTGGAGCCGGGCGAAGTACCGCGACCGGGCCCGGCGGCTGCTCGACATGGCCGGGCTGGCCGGCTTCGAGAAGCGCCTGCCGCACGAGCTCTCCGGCGGCATGCAGCAGCGGGTGTCGCTGTGCCGGTCGCTGATCGGCGAGCCCCGGGTGATGCTGATGGACGAGCCGTTCTCCGCGCTCGACGCGCTCACCCGCGAGGAACTGTCCGGGGAGTTGCAGCGGGTGCACATGGAGACCAAGGCGACGATCGTCTTCGTCACCCACTCGATCGACGAGGCGGTGCTGCTGGCCGACCGGGTGGTGGTGCTCAGCCCCCGCCCCGGCCGGATCCGCAAGGTGGTCGAGGTGGACATCCCCCGGCCGCGCTCGCTGGGCCGCAACGCGCACCTGGCCGACGTCGCCAGGGTCAGCGCGGACCTGCACGAACTGTTGATGGAGCGGCACGCGCCGGACGCCCCCGAGCCGGTCGGCGCCGGCGTCGGCGCCCTGACAGCCACAGGCCTGGGGGCATGACGCCATGCGGCTGACCGTCTTCACCGAGCCGCACCGCGGCGCGACCTACGACGACCAGTTGCGCTTCGCCCGGCTCGCCGAGGCGGGCGGGTTCGAGGGCTTCCTCCGGGCCGACCACTACCAGGCGCTGGGCACCGATCCGGGCCTGCCCGGCCCGACCGACGCCTGGCTCACCCTGGCCGCGCTGGCCCGGGAGACCAGCCGGATCCGGCTCGGCACGCTGGTCACCTCGGCCACCTTCCGGCTGCCCGGCCCGCTCGCGGTGCTGGTGGCCCAGGTCGACCAGATGAGCGGCGGCCGGGTCGACCTGGGCATCGGCGCCGGCTGGTACGAGCGGGAGCACGCCTCGTACGGCATCCCGTTCCCGGCCGTCGGTGAGCGCTTCGACCGGCTCTCCGAGCAACTTGAGGTGATCACCGGGCTGTGGCGTACCCCGCCGGGCGGGACCTTCACCTACGTCGGCGACCACTACGAACTGCGGGACTCTCCCGCCCTGCCGAAGCCGGTGCAGGTGCCCGGACCGCCGATCATCATCGGCGGCAGCGGGCCGAAGCGCACCCCGGAACTGGCCGCCCGGTTCGCCGACGAGTTCAACATGCCGTTCCGGACCGTCGCCGACACCGCCGACATGTACGACCGGGTGCTGGAAGCCTGCGACCGGTTCGGCCGCACCGACTCCGACCGCGCCCCGCTGGTGCTCTCCGCCGGCGTCGTGGTCGCCATCGGGCGCACCGACGCCGAGTCGCAGCGGCGGGCCGCTCCGCTGCACGCCAAGACCGCGCTGCCGCCGGAGGATCCGGTGGTCGGCTCCCCCGCGCAACTGGTCGACCGGCTCGGCGAGTTCGCCGCGATCGGCACCACCCGGGTGCACCTGCGCCTGATCGACCTCGCCGACCTCGACCACCTGGAACTCATCGCCAGCGAGGTGCTCCCCCAGGTGACCGGGACCAGGTGACCGGGACCAGGTGACCGGGACCAGGTGACCGGCATCAGCCAGGACCTCGAACCCGGCCCGGTGGGCCAGGAGACCGTCGACGAGAACGACCGGGTCTGGCACCTCCGGCGCACCGGTGTCGGGGACACGACATATTTCGCCCGCCTGGAGGACCTCACGTAGACCCGCCGAGGGCGCGTCGCCGCGGCACGCTGGGCGAAGGTGGCGATCGGATGCATCGGGCCGTAACGTGCCGGACATGGCGTTTCGGACCTGGGGCCGGTTGTTGCCCACCGCACTCGGGGTGAGTGCGCTGGCCGGCGCCGGTCAACTCGGCATCGGCTACGCGTTCGGCATCCTCCGTTTCACCGGCGACTACACCGGTGCGGCGGCCGACCGCTGGCCGGCCCAACTCGTCTGGGCGGGCTGGTTCGCGGCGGTCGCCGCCACCACCGGGGCCGTGGTGGCCGACCGGCTGGCGCACCGCGACCGGCTGCCGGTCGGCCCGGCGGTGCAGCTCGCGGTCGCCGGTGCCGCCGGCCTCGGCGCGACCGTCGTGGCACCGCTGTGCATGCGCCCGGCCCGTGCGGCGGACCTCGGCGCGGTCGACCCGGTCTGGGCCGTCGCGCTCTGCGCCCTGCTCGGCGCGGTGGTCGGGGCCGGTGCCGCGCTCGCCGTACCGCTGTACCCGCCGCTGGGCTGGAACGTCGCGCTGCTCGCCGGCACCGGCTGGCTGCTCGCGCTGCTCTCGGTCACGCCGTCGATCCTCGGCACCGGTCCGCTGCCCACGGTACGGCTCGGGGTGCTGGAGCCGGCCTGGCTCGACCCCGACGTCGCCCAGCGCCTGGCCGTGCTCCTCCTGCCCCTCGTGGCCCTGATCGCCGGTGCGGTCACCGGTGCCCTGGCCCGCCGGCACGGCCACCCGCCCGTGGTCACCGGCGTGTCCGGGGTGGCCGGCCCGGCGCTTTTCGCGTTCACGTACCTGGCCGCCGGTCCCGGCACCGGAGTGGACCGCTACCAGGCGGCCCCGTACGCCGGCGCCCTGATCGCGGTCGCCACCGGCGCGCTCGGTGCCACCGCCGCCACCGTCTGGCGGTGGCCGGTTCCCGGCTGGCCCACCGGTGCCGGCTGGCCGTCGGTCGCCCGGACGGTGACCGGCCGGGGGACGGCCACCGCACCCCCGGCCACCCCCGCCCGGACCGTCCGGGCCGTCGAACCGAGCGATATTCTCCTCCCCCTGCCCTCCGGAACCGGGCTGCCCGGCGAGGGCGGCGTCGGGACCACCGACCGGTCGGCGGACGGTGCGCCGTCCCCGGCCGGGACGGCCGGCACCGGGCCGGTGGGTGGGGAATCGGTCGGAGGCGAGCCGGTGGACGCGGTACCGGTCACCGGAGGAGAGGTCGGCGGGGGTCTCGTGGGTGGCGCGCAGGTGGACCGGGCAGGGACGGGCGAGGACGCCACGGGCGGGGTACCACTGGCGGACGGGTCCAGCGGGCCCCCGGTGCCCCCGCCCGCGCACTGGGAGTGGCCGGTGACCAGCACGGACACTCCCACGCCACGGCCCACCCCCGGCACCCGGCCCGCCCCGGTCGCCCCGGCCCCGGCCCCCTACCCCGCCACCACCGCCCCGCCGACCGAGGACGGCACGACGCCCGCCACCACGGCCCCGGCGATGACGGCCCCGGCAACCACGGCCCCGCCGGCCATGTCGCCGGACAGCACGACGCCCAGCGCCACGGCACCGCCCAGCCTCACAGCCTCGCCCAGCCTCACGACCCCGGGCAGCGCCACGGTCCCGGGCGGCACGACGCCCGACGAGCCGCGCCCCGACAGCGTGACGCACGGCGGCGCGACCTACAGCGGCGCGACGTCCGAGGTTCCGGGTTCGGGCGGCGCGACCTACAGCGGCGCGGGGTCCGAGGTTCCGGGTTCGGGCGGGGCGACGGTGGGCGGCACCGCCGCCGAGGCCGGTGCGGTCCGGTTCGACGTACCGGAGAGGGGGACGGTCGGGGACGGCGGGCCCTACGGCGCCGGGATCGGCGCCGCCATCCCCGAGCCCGCGCCGCCCCGGCACGACCGGCTCCCGCTGCCCGACCTCGCCAACGTGCCGAGTTGGAACGCCTTCGCCCCGCCCCGCCGCACCGACCCGGAGCCCGCCTGGGACGAGGACGACCAGCCGGAGCCGGCCGCGACCACGGAGGCGGCCACCGGGGCCGACGCCCCGGGGGAGCCCGACCGGACGCCCACCGCCGAGGCGGGCGCCGGCCGGTTCACCCTCCGGCGTGGCCTGTTCCGGCGCAACCGGAACCGGCCCGAGCAGGACGACCCCGCCGCGACCGACCGGGGACGCGAACGCTCGGAGCCGGTGCCGGAGCACGACGAGGAGTACGTCGACTGGGTCACCGGGCTGGGCCGGCCCGGCCCGGAGCAGGAGGTCGGCCCCCGGTCGCTGCGCTCCCCCGGCCGGCACCACCGCGACTGACCTGACCACTGCCCGCTGTCAGCTCGGCACCGCCGAACCGGCCCCGCCGGACGGGCGGCCCGCCGGGCACGCGGTCAGGCCCGCCATGCGCGGTCAGGCCTGGGGTAGGTAGACCCGGCCGCCGGCCGAGACGAACTCCGCCGACTTCTCCCGCATCCCCCGCGCCGCGTACTCCTTCAGCTCCTGGGTGATCTTCATGGAGCAGAACTTCGGCCCGCACATCGAGCAGAAGTGGGCCGTCTTCGCCGGCTCGGCGGGCAGCGTCGCGTCGTGGTACGAGCGGGCCGTCTCCGGGTCCAGCGACAGGTTGAACTGGTCCTCCCAGCGGAACTCGAACCGCGCCTTGGACAGCGCGTCGTCCCGGGCCTGCGCCCCGGGGTGACCCTTGGCCAGGTCGGCCGCGTGCGCCGCGATCTTGTACGCGATCACGCCGGCCTTCACGTCGTCCCGGTCCGGCAGCCCGAGGTGCTCCTTCGGCGTGACGTAGCAGAGCATCGCGGTGCCGAACATGCCGATCATCGCCGCCCCGATCGCCGAGGTGATGTGGTCGTACGCGGGCGCGATGTCGGTGGTCAGCGGGCCGAGCGTGTAGAACGGGGCCTCGTGGCACCACTCCTGCTGGAGGTCCACGTTCTCCTTGATCTTGTGCATCGGCACGTGCCCCGGGCCCTCGATCATCACCTGCACGTCGTACTCCCAGGCGATGCTGGTCAGCTCGCCCAGGGTCCGCAGCTCGGCGAACTGGGCCTCGTCGTTGGCGTCCGCGATGGACCCCGGCCGCAGCCCGTCACCGAGGGAGAAGGTCACGTCGTAGCGGGCCAGGATCTCGCAGAGCTCCCGGAAGTTGGTGTAGAGGAAGTTCTCCTCGTGGTGCGCCAGGCACCAGGCCGCCATGATCGAGCCGCCCCGGGAGACGATCCCGGTGACCCGGTCCACGGCCAGCGGCACGTACGGCAGCAGCACCCCGGCGTGCACCGTCATGTAGTCCACGCCCTGCTCGGCCTGCTCGATCACGGTCTGGCGGAACACCTCCCAGCTCAGCTTCACCGGGTCGCCGCCGACCTTCTCCAGCGCCTGGTAGATCGGCACCGTGCCGATCGGCACCGGCGAGTTGCGCACGATCGCCTCGCGGGTCTCGTGGATCCGCTTGCCGGTGGACAGGTCCATCACGGTGTCCGCGCCCCAGCGGGTGGCCCAGGTCAGCTTCTCCACCTCCTCGGCGACCGAGGAGGTCACCGCCGAGGTGCCGATGTTGGCGTTGACCTTCACCAGGAACGCCTTGCCGATGATCGCCGGCTCGCACTCGGGGTGGTTGACGTTGAGCGGCAGCACCGCCCGGCCGGCGGCGATCTCGTCCCGGACGAACTCCGGCGTCATCTGCTCCCGGATCGCCACGAACTCCATCTCCGGGGTGACGACCCCGGCCCGCGCGTACGCGAGCTGGGTGGGCCGCCTCCCGTCGGTACCCGCCAGCGGGGTGCCCGCCCCGCGTACCGGGGCGACGTCCCCCCGCTCGGCGATCCACGGACCGCGCAGCGCCGGCAGCCCCACCTCCGGGTCGGAGCCCGGCCCCGAGGTGTCGTACAGCCGGACCGGCGGGTTGTCCCCGGTCAGGTCCACCTCGGCGAAGGGCACCCGGACGTCCGGCCGGGAACCCTCGACGTACACCTTGCGACGTGCCTGCATGACAGCCTCCCTGTCGATCACGCGGGACGCGGCGACGGGACCGCCCGCTCCGGCGACCAGCCGAAGTGGTCCAGCGGGCCGGCTCCCGCGCCCAGCTTCCAGTCCCGCCCGCCGGTCAGCGCGCGGGCGACGTACTTCTTGGCGGTGTCGACCGCCACCGGCACCGGGTCGCCGAGGGCCAGCCGGACCGCGACCGCCGCCGAGAACGAGCAACCGGTGCCGTGGTTGTTGCGGGTCGCCACCCGGGGCCCGCGCAGCAGGACGGTCCGGCCGCCGCCGGCCAGCACGTCGACCGACTCGCCGTCCGCGTCGACGTCGCCGCCGGTCACCACCACGTGCGCGGGACCGGCGGCGGCGAGCGTCTCGGCCGCCGCGACCATCTCCTCGACCGTGGTCACCGGGCGTCCGGTGAGGGCGGCGGCCTCCGCGCAGTTCGGCGTGGCCACCTCGGCGTACGGCAGCAGCCGCTCGACCGCGGCCACCACGCCCAGCGGGTGCCCGCTGGTCGCCACCAGCACCGGGTCGACCACCAGGTGCGGCAACCGCCCCGCCTTCGCCACCTCGGCGATCGCGTCGGCGACGGCGGGGGTACCGAGCACCCCGGTCTTCACCGCCCGGACGGCGAAGTCGGCCAGCACCGCGTCGAGCTGCTCGGTGACGGTGCGCGGGGGCAGCGCCAGCACCGCGCCGACGCCCCGGGTGTTCTGCGCGGTGACCGCAGTCAGCACGCTGGTCCCGTACGCCCCGAGGGCGCCGAAGACCTTCAGGTCGGCCTGGATGCCGGCGCCGCCGCCGGAGTCCGAGCCGGCGATGGTGAGCACGGTCGTGGGGGTCACTGTTCTCCTCCGCTCGGTGTCGCCTGGTACGGCTCCGGTCCGCCCGGTGTCGGCTGGTACGTCGCCGGGGGCGCCGGCCGGACCTCCCCGTGACAGGTCCGACCGGCCGTCCCGGCGGCGGAAAGCGCGGCGGCGGTGAGCGCGGCGGCCACCTCGCCCGGGTCACCGGCGCGCATCACCGCGCCGAGCACCGCCACCCCCGCCGCGCCCGTTCCGACGCAGGCCGTCACCTGCTCGGGCGTGGTCACCCCACCGAGCGCCAGGGCCGGTACCGGGCTGCGCCGGACCAGCTCGGCCAGGCCCGTCGGGTGCAGGGGTGGGCCGTGGCCGGGTTTGCTGCGGGTGGGCCAGACCGGCGAGAGGGTGACGTAGTCCTCCGTGGTGAGCCGCCCCAGCTCGGCCGCGTCGTGACAGGAGCGGCCGACGAGCCGCTGCACCGGCGGCGGGTACGGGCCGGCGGCGGGCAGGTGCACGGCGTCCCCACCGAGCGGGTCCGGCCCGGCGACGACGAGCGTGCCGCCGACGTCGGCGAGGATCGCGCGCAGGTCGGCGGCGAGGGCGGCCCGCTCGGCGTGGGGCAGGTCCCGCTCCCGCAGCACCACCCAGCGCACCCCACCGGCCACCGCCTGCGCCACCACCCGGTCCAGCGGCAGCCGCGCCGTCCGCCGGTCGGTGAGCACCACCACCCCGGCCGGTACCACGGTGGTCACAGGTCCGGCCTGCCCTCGTCCGGAGTGGAGGCGAGGGCGTGGAACCGGCGGGCGATCCGGCCCGCGCCGTACGCCAGCCGCCCGGCCTCGACCGCGTACCGCATGGCGGTGGCCATCGCCACCGGGTCCACGGCCCGGGTGACCGCGCTGGCCAGCAGCACCGCGTCGCAGCCGAGCTCCATGGCCAGCGCCGCGTCCGAGGCGGTACCGATGCCGGCGTCGAGGATCACCGGCACCTCGACGCTCTGCCGGATCAGCCGGATGTGGTGCGGGTTGCCGATGCCCAGCCCGGACCCGATCGGGGCACCGGCCGGCATCACCGCCGCGCAGCCCACGTCGGCCAGCCGGCGGGCCAGCACCGGATCGTCGCTGGTGTACGGCAGCACGGTGAACCCGTCCGCGACCAGCTCCTCGGCGGCGCGGAGCAGTTCCACCCCGTCGGGCAGCAGCGTCCGCTCGTCGCCGATCACCTCCAGCTTGACCCAGTCCGTGCCGAAGGCGTCCCGGGCCAGGTGGGCCACCTTGACCGCCTCGGCGGCGGTGTAGCAGCCGGCGGTGTTCGGCAGCAGCCGGACGCCGCACCGGTCCAGCAGGTCCAGCAGGCCGCCGGAGGTCCCCGGCGCGGTGTCCACCCGGCGCAGCGCCAGGGTGACCAGCCCGGTGCCGGAGGCCCGGACGGCCTGCTCCAGCACGTGCAGGTTGGCCGCCCCACCGGTGCCGAGGATCAGCCGGGACCCGAACCTCTCCCCGCCCACGGTGAAGCCGGCGTCGGGGCTCGTGGTGGTCACCGCGGTCACCCGCCCTGCGCGGCGCTGAGCACCTCGACCCGGTCCCCCGGCCGCAGCGCGGTGGCCGGCCAGCCGGTCCGGGGCACCACCTCGCCGTTGACCGCGACGGCCACCCCGCGCTGCTGCGGGGTGACCTCCCGGACCAGGTCGGCCACGCTCGCCCCGGCGGCGACCGTCCGTTCGACACCGTTCACCGTCACGTCCACCCGTCCTCCTCGATCGACTGCTTGCTGCGACCCGTGCTTCCCGGCCGGGCCGCGCCGCAGGTGAAGCGGTCGGCGCCGAAGGGGGCCAGGAGCGGATCGGGGGTGCCGGTCACCACCAGGTCGGCGATCAGGTCGGCGGTGACCGGGGCGAGCACGATGCCGTGCCGGTGGTGCCCGGTGGCGACGACGACGCCGGGGCGGCCGGGCAGCGGGCCGAGGACCGGGGCGTTGTCCGGCGTACCCGGGCGCAGCCCGGCGACCGTCTCGACCAGGTCGTACTCGGCCAGGTCGGGGACCAGGTCGACGGCGGCGCGCAGCAACCGCAGCACGGCACCGGCGGAGACGGCGGTGTCCGAGCGCTCCTCGACGGTCGCGCCGACCACCACCTCCCCGTCGGCGCGGGGTACCAGGTAGACCGGCTCACCGTCGGCGTACCCCCGGATGACGTGGCGGAAGCCCGGCGGACCGCCGTCGGGCGCGCGGAGCCGGAGGATCTGCCCCTTCACCGGCCGCACCGGCAGCCCGGTGAGGGCGGCGGCGCCGCAGCCGGCCGCCACCACGGTGACCGGGGCGACCACCTCGGACAGGTCGGTGACCGGGGTGTCGACCAGCCGCGCGCCGGCCCGCTCGGCGGCCGTGCGCAGCGCCGTGACCAGCCGGCGCGGGTCGACCTGGTGGTCGGTGGCGGCGAACGCGCCGCCGCGCAGCCGCAGGGTGAGCGCCGGTTCGCGGTCGCGCACCTGCGACGGCCGCAGCGGCGTGATCGGCAGCCCCAGCCCCTGCTGGTACGTCCAAAGTCGACGCGCCTCGGCCAGGTCGTCGCCGGTCAGCCCGACGACCAGGGTGCCGTCGGTGCGGTACCCGATCGGCGTGCCGGCGGCCTCGGTCAGCTCGGCGGCGAACCCCGGCCAGCGGGCGGCCGAGTCGGCCAGCAGCCCGGGCAGCTCGTCCTCGCCGAAGTGCGCCTCGACGACCGGGGAGAGCATCCCGGCGGCGACGCCCGACGCGCCCGACCCGGGAGCCGGATCGTGCACGACGACCCGCAGCCCCCGTCGCGCGCACCGCCAGGCGATCGCCAGCCCGATCACCCCGCCCCCCACCACCGCCACCTCCGGCGCAAGGAAGGGCCCCCTGTTAACGCTTTCGGTAGTAAAGGGGCCCCCTGCTAACACGTCAGCTCCCGGAGCAGCTCCGCAGTGGCCCGCGCCGGATCGGCGGCGGTGGAGAGCGCGCCGACCACCGCCACCCCGTACGCCCCGGCGGCGCGCAGCGCCGGCACGGTCGCCGCGGTCACCCCGCCGATGGCGATCACCGGTACGTCGACCGCGTCGACCACCGCGCGGATTCCGGCCGGGCCGATCGGGTCGGGCAGGCCGTCCTTGGTCGAGGTGTGGTGGCACGGCCCGACGCCCAGGTACCCGGCCCCGGCGTCGACGGCGGCACGGGCGGCCACCGGCTCCCGGGCGGTGGCGCCGAGCACCGCGTCCGGGCCGAGCACCCGGCGGGCGGCGTCCACGGGCAGGTCGTCCGCGCCGACGTGCCCGCCGTCGGCGCGGACCGCGAGCGCCACGTGCAGCCGGTCGTTGACCAGGCAGGTGGCCCGGTACGGGGCGCAGAGCGCGACGATCCGCCCGGCCAGGTCGTACGCCTCGCGGTCGGTGGCGGCGTCCTCGACGCGTACCTGGACGACCAGGTCGGGGCCGGCGACGCCGAGGGCGGCCCGGACCACGGCGAGCGGATCCCGCCCGGGTCGGGTGTCGGTGACCAGATGCAGTCGTCCCAGGGACGGCACGGCAACTCTCCTCCCTGCGCCGGCATTACCCGGATCAGGTTCGACGGTCGGGGGCTCCTAGCCCCCCTCTCAGCCCGGTGCACCGGGCTCCCGTGGGTTGGTTGCGTGCCACCGTACGACGAATCCCCCGATCCGCCAACCCCCGCTCTCCCCCGCCCCACCCCGTCCATCCACCGCGATCTTGCAGTTCAGGCCCCCGTGACGCGGCATGGGCGGCATGTGCCGGGCCGCGACCGCATGCGCGCCGAAAGAGGGGACGGGGCGGAGCAGGGGGCGGGTGGGGGCCTCTGGGGTTCCGGTTTGGGGGGCTCGCACCTATTGCGGGGTGGCGTTACAGAACCGTTACCGCTCCGCATCTTGCCGGACACTCACATATTCGCCCTAATTTGTTTATTGGTTCGACAGAATACTGCCGGGGGATCGGCGTCTCCTGGTCAGTGTGTGTCCGAGTCGATATCGGGGCGGTCTTCGGCGAGCCGCCCCTGTACGCCGTCGTCCAGTACGGACAGAGGAGACCTCGTGTCCCTATCCCGCCGCATCAGACCGCCGCGCGGCGCCCTTCCCGCGGCCCTGATCACCCTCACCCTCACCACCACCATGATCGGCGCGCCCGCCCAGGCCGCCCCCACCACCGCACCCACGGCCGCGCTCGCCCAGGCGGCCCCGGCCGCGCTGGCCCAGCCGGCACCGAAGCCCGCACCGGCGCCGGCCGCGCGGACCGCCGCCGCCGAGCCGTACTCGATCCTGGTCTTCTCGAAGACCGCCGGGTTCCGGCACGGCTCCATCCCGGCCGGTATCACGGCCATCCAGCAACTCGGTGCGGCGAACGGGTTCACCGTCGACACCACCGAGGACGGCGCCGCGTTCACCGACGCGAACCTGGCGAAGTACAAGGCCGTCGTCTGGCTCTCCACCACCGGGGACGTCCTCGACGCCGGGCAGCAGGCCGCGTTCGAGCGCTACATCCAGGGCGGTGGCGGGTACGCCGGCGTGCACGCCGCCTCCGACACCGAGTACAGCTGGGAGTGGTACGGCAAGCTGGTCGGCGCCTACTTCGCCAACCACCCGGCCAACCAGACGGCCACCGTCAAGGTCGAGGACCACGCGCACGACTCCACCGAGCACCTGCCGGAGCGCTGGGAGCGCTACGACGAGTGGTACAACTTCCGCTCGAACCCGCGCTCGCAGGTGCACGTCCTGGCCAGCCTGGACGAGACGAGCTACAACCCGGGCGCCGGGGCGATGGGCCACGACCACCCGATCGCCTGGTGCCAGGAGTACGACGGCGGCCGGGCCTGGTACACCGGTGGCGGCCACACCAACGAGTCGTTCGCCGAGCCGGAGTTCCTGGAGCACCTGCTCGGGGGCATCCAGACCGCCGCCGGGGTGGTCGACTCCGACTGCGCCGCCTCCCAGACGTCGAGCTTCGAGAAGGTCACGCTGGACAGCAACACCAGCAACCCGATGGAGCTGGACGTCGCCCCCGACGGGCGGGTCTTCTACATCGAGCGGGACGGCCGGGTGCAGATCGTCAAGCCCGACACCGGCAACACCGTCACCGCGATCGACCTGGACGTCTTCACCGGCAACGAGGACGGCCTGATCGGCATCCGGCTGGACCCGGACTTCGCCACCAACAACTGGGTGTACCTCTACTACGCGCCCAACGGCGGCGGCCCCCGCAACTACCTGTCGCGGTTCACGGTCAGCGGGGACAGCATCGACCTGGCCAGCGAGAAGGTCGTGCTGGAGGTCACCACCCAGCGCAACACCTGCTGCCACGCGGGCGGCACGATGGCGTTCGACTCGGCCGGCAACCTGTACCTGGCCACCGGGGACAACACCAACCCCTTCGAGTCCAGCGCCTTCACCCCGATCGACGAGCGGCCGGGACGCCAGGACTACGACGCCCAGCGGACCTCCGGCAACACCAACGACCTGCGCGGCAAGGTGCTCCGGATCCACCCGGAGGACGACGGGACGTACACCATTCCGGAGGGGAACCTCTTCCCGCCGGGCACCGAGAAGACCCGCCCCGAGATCTACGGGATGGGCTTCCGTAACCCGTTCCGGATGGGCATCGACCCGGCCACGGACACGCTCTACGTGGCCGACTACGGGCCGGACGCCGGCTCGGCCAACCCGAACCGGGGCCCCGAGGGCCTGGTGGAGTGGAACATCGTCGACCGGCCCGGCAACTACGGCTGGCCGTACTGCACCGGCACCAACCAGGCGTACAACGACTACCAGTTCCCGTCCGGGCCGAGCGGGGCGAAGTTCGACTGCGCCGCCCCGATCAACAACTCGCCCAACAACACCGGCCTGACCACCCTGCCGCCGGCCATCCCGGCCACCGTCGACTACGGCTACGGCGGCAACCCCCGCTTCCCCGAGATCGGCGGCGGCGGCGCGCCCATGGGCGGCCCGGTCTACCGGTACGACGCCGACAGCACCTCGGACCGCAAGTGGCCGAAGTACTACGACGGCAAGGCCATCTTCGGCGAGTGGAACCAGTCGAAGATGTACACCATGCAGGTCACCAAGGACGGCAAGTCCCTGGTCGACATCAACCAGATGCTCACCGGGATGTCCTTCATCCGGCCGATGGACTTCGAGTTCGGCCCGGACGGTGCGCTGTACCTGATCGAGTGGGGCAGCGGCTTCGGCGGCAACAACGACAACTCCGGGGTCTACCGGATCGACTACGTCGCCGGTGACCGGGCCCCGATCGCCCAGGCCAGCGCCGACCCGACCTCCGGCGCGGCGCCGCTGACGGTCACCTTCTCCAGCGAGGGCTCCCGGGACCCCGACGGCGGCGCGCTGACCTACGCCTGGACCTTCGGCGACGGGAACTCCTCCACCGAGGCCAACCCCACCCACACGTACGCCGAGGCGGGCAACTACAACGCCCAGCTCACCGTGACCAACGTCAAGGGCCGTACCGCCGTGGCGAACGTCCCGGTCACCGTCGGCAACACCGCGCCGACCGTCACCATCGAGTTCCCGCCGGACGGCGGCTTCTTCACCTGGGGTGACCAGGTCAAGTACACCATCAAGGTGACTGACCCGGAGGACGGCGAGATCGACTGCACCAAGGTCAACCTCCAGGTCCTGCTCGGCCACGACGAGCACGCCCACCCGCTGGACCAGCTCACCGGCTGCACCGGCACGGTGCAGACCCAGCTCGCCGCCGGCCACGGTGAGGAGGCGAACGTCTTCACCGTGCTGGAGGCGACCTACACCGACAAGGGCGGCGTCGGCGGGGCCGAGCCGCTCACCGGCCGGGCGCTGGAGATCCTCCAGCCCAAGCGCAAGCAGGCCGAGTACTACACGGCCACCGGTCGGGTCGCCGGCAGCGTCGGCGGCGGCGACCCCGGTGTGGGCAAGGAGACCACCGGGGACACCGCCGGTGGCGGCCAGAACATCGGCTGGATCGAGGACGGCGACTGGTGGTCGGTCCAGCCGGCCAGCCTGACCGGGATCGACGCGATCCGGTTCCGGGTCGCCGCGCAGGGCTCCGGCGGCCGGCTGGAGGTCCGCGCCGGTGCCGCCGACGGGGCGCTGATCACCTCCGTCGACGTGCCCGGCACCGGCGGGTGGCAGACGTACACCGACGTCACCGCGCAGGTACCGGCGGACGCCGACGCGGGCGGCACGCTGTACTTCGTGGCCCGGTCCCCGGCCGGGGCCACGAGCAGCCTGTTCAACGTCAACTGGATGGACTTCCTCGGCAAGGGCGTCACCGACAACACGCCGCCGACGGTGACCGCCACGGCCACCCCGACCAGCGGCACCGCGCCGCTGACCGTGGCCTTCGCCGGCACCGCCACCGACCCCGAGGACGACACCCCGTTCACGTACGCCTGGGACTTCGGTGACGGCGGCACGGCGGACACCCTGAACGCCGAGCACACGTACACCGCCCCGGGCACCTTCACCGCCACCCTGACGGTGACCGACAAGCGCGGGGCCAAGGGGTACGCCACCGTCCAGGTGAAGGTGGACGCGCCGACGACCTCCTGCTTCGGGGTCCGCTCGGACGACTTCAGCGGTACCGAGCTGGACCGCCAGCGGTGGCAGACCGTGGTCCGGGAGAACCAGTCGTACGCGGTCGCCGGGGGTGTCCTGCGCCTGCCCACCGGCGTGGGTGACCTGTACGGCAACCGCAACGACGCGACCAACCTGGTCCTCCAGCCGGTGCCCGCCGGGGCCTGGCAGGCCACCACCAAGGTCACCGTGCCGGTCACCGCCGACTACCAGCAGGCGGGCCTGATCCTGTACGGCGACGACGACAACTACGCCAAGGTGGACCTGCTCTTCGGCGGCAACAAGAAGGTCGAGTTCATCCGGGAGACCGCCGGGTCCCCCCGCAACGAGGGAGCCGACGCCACCGCCGCCCCCGCCGGTGACACCATCCACCTGCGGCTGACCAGCGACGGCACGAACCTGACCGCGGCCTTCTCGGCCGACGGGCAGACCTTCACCCCGGTCGGCCGCTCGGCCGCTTTGGCCGGGATCACCAACCCGCAGATCGGCCTCTTCGCCCTCAACGGGGGCACCACCGCGCCGGTGGTGAACGCCGAGTTCGACTGGTTCCAGTTCACGCCGGACACCCCGGCCGAGCCGGTGGCCCCGTCGGACGAGTTCACCGGGAACGCGCTGGACAAGTGCCGGTGGAACGCGATCGTCCGGGAGGACGCGACCGCGTACCGGGTGACCGACGGCGCGCTGCGCATCGACGTGCCGAACGGTGACATCTACGGGACCGACAACACCGGGCCGACGAACTTCGTCCTGCAGAACGCGCCCTCGGGCGACTGGACCGTGGAGACGAAGGTCGACGGCAGCCTGCTGAACGAGCAGTACCAGCAGGCGGGTCTGCTGGTGTACGCGGACGACGACAACTACCTCAAGTTCGACTACATCGTGGACAACTCGCCCGGCCAGCCGGTCACCCGGCGGCTCGAGTTCCGCAGTGAGGTCGGCGGGGCGGTGCAGAACCCGCAGCCGAACGTCGAGAACCTGACCGGTTCGGTGTGGCACCTGCGGCTGGCCCGCACCGGTGACACGTACACCGCGTCGTACTCGGCCGACGGGGAGGACTGGACGTCCCTGGGCGAGCTGACCAGCACCGCCGTGGGGGCCACCCCGAAGGTGGGTCTGTTCACCCTCGGGGCCAACCAGACCGCCCGCAAGACGGCGTCGTTCGACTACTTCCGGCTCACCACCGGGCAGGTCGACGGCACCGCCCCGGTGACCACGGCGGAGGTCGCCGGCACCCCGGTCGACGGCTGGCACACCGCGGCGACCACGGTCACCCTGACCGCGACCGACGAGGCCGGTGGCAGCGGGGTGGCCCGCACCGAGTACCAGCTCGGCGGGGCCACCGCGTGGACCGCGTACACCGCCCCGGTGGAGATCACCGGTGACGGGGAGCACGAGCTGCGGTTCCGCTCCACGGACGAGGCCGGCAACGTCGAGGAGACGAAGTCGGTCACCGTCCGGATCGACACCACCGCGCCGGTCAGCACGGCGGCGTTCGCTCCGGCGAACGACGAGGGCTGGCACGACGGTACGGTCCCGGTGGTGCTCACCTCGACCGACGCCGGTTCCGGGGTGAAGCTGCTGGAGTGGTCGCTGGGCGGCGGCGACTGGACGCCGTACACCGGCCCGATCGAGATCAGCGGTGACGGGCAGCACGAGCTGCTCTACCGGGCCACCGACAGCGCCGGCAACGTCGAGACGCTGAAGTCGGCGGTGGTCCGCATCGACGGCACCAAGCCGACGCTGCTGGTGTCCGGGATCGCCGACGGCCAGCTCTACGGCGACAGCCAGGACGTGCGGATCACCTGGCAGGCGGTCGACCCGACCTCCGGCATCCAGTCAGTGGTGGGCACGCTCAACGGCCAGCCGTACGCCAGCGGCACCCTGCAGGCCATGTACGAGCTGCCGCTCGGCCTGCACGAGCTGACCGTGACCGCGACCGACAAGGCGGGCAACAAGACCACCTCGACGGTCCGGTTCTTCGTCACCACCTCGTTCCGGGACATGCAGAACCTGATCGACCGGTTCACGTCGACCGGGCGGCTCTCCAACGTGGCCCACCGGAAGCTGACCAACAAGCTGACGGCGGTCCGGACCTCGGAGGCGGCCGGCAACGACAAGCGGGCGGTGCAGCAGCTCACCGCGTTCCGGGCGCTCGCGGCCGACGCCGAGTTGGTCACCGAGACCGAGATCCGGGAGGTCCTGGTCCGGGACGCCGACGCCATGATCGTCCGGCTCGGCGGCGAGGCCAGCAAGGCCGGCGTGAAGGCGAACGACGGCAAGAAGGTCGACGGCACCGGCCGGCTCGACGACGATCCGACCCGGATCGCCCCGAGCGGCCAGCTCTGACCGAACCGGGTGCCCGTCCGTCGCCGTTCCTGGCGGCGGGCGGGCACCCGCTCTTTCCCCCGCAGCCGTCCCGCGCGTACCTCGGGACACGCCCCCGGCCCGTCGGCCGGTGGTCTCGGCCGAGGCCGGGCGGGGGCGGTCAGAGGACGGCGCGCAGGGCGGTGAGGTCGTCGGCGGTGGGCTGCCAGGTGCCGGCCGCCGCGTTGGCGCGGACCTGCTCGGGGGTGGTCGCGCCGGCGATCACCGAGGTGACCGCCGGTTGGGCGGCCAGCCCGCCGATGGCCACCTGGAGCAGGGAGAGGTCCCGCTCGGCGGCGAACGCCTCGATCGCCTCGATGGTGTCCCAGTCGGCGCCGGCCAGGCGCTGCGCGTACCGGCCGCTGCCGGCGAGGCGGCTGCCGGCCGGGGGCGTCCCGCCCCGGCGGTACTTGCCGGTGAGCAGCCCGTCGGCGAGCGGGAAGAACGGCAGCAGGCCGAGCCCGAACCGCTCGCAGGCCGGCACCACCTCCGCCTCGACGTCCCGTTCCAGCAGGCTGTACTGGTTCTGCGCGCTGACGAACCGGCTCGTGCCGCCGGTCCGGGCGGTCCAGTCGGCGTCGGCGATCTGCCAGCCGGTGAAGTTCGAGTTCCCCAGGTACCGCACCTTGCCGGCGCGGACCAGGTCGTCCAGCGCCGCCAGGGTCTCCTCGATCGGGGTGCCCGGGTCCGGCTCGTGCATCTGGTACAGGTCGATGTGGTCGGTGCCGAGCCGGCGCAGCGACGCCTCCACCGCCCGCGCGACGTACCGCCGGGCGCCCCGGGCGCCGAAGTCCGGGCCGTTCGCCCCGCGCATGTCCATGCCGAACTTGGTCGCCAGCACCACGTCGTCGCGGCGTCCCTTGAGCACCTGCCCGAGCAGCTCCTCGGAGCTGCCCTGCGGCTCGCCGTAGATGTCGGCGGTGTCGAAGAGAGTGATCCCGGCGTCGAGCGCGGCGTCGACCACCGTGCGGGTACCGTCCAGGTCGAGCTTGCGGCCGAAGTTGTTGCAGCCGACGCCGACCGTGGAGACCACGAGCCCGGAGTCGCCCAGCCGGCGGTAGGTCATCTCAGTCACCGCCCCAGCCTAGGCGAGCGGTGAGGAAGGGGCCCCTCTCCACCGTTACGCGTTGAGAAGGGGCCCTTCCTTACACCCCCCAGACCGGCTCGGGGGTCTCCACCACCTCGCCGTCGCCGCGGAACAGCACGAAGCGGTCGAAGGAGCGGGTGAACCAGCGGTCGTGGGTCACCGCGACGACGGTGCCGGCGAAGGCCGCCAGTCCCGCCTCCAGCGCCTCGGCGCTGGCCAGGTCGAGGTTGTCGGTCGGCTCGTCGAGCAGCAGCAGGGTCGCCCCGGACAGCTCCAGCAGCAGCACCAGGAAGCGCGCCTGCTGCCCGCCGGAGAGGGTGCCGAACCGCTGGTCGCCCTGGCCGGCCAGCTCGTACCGGCTCAGCGCGCCCATCGCGGCGTGCCGGTCCATCCCGGCCCGGTGCTCGTCGCCCCGCCAGAGGATCTCGACCAGCGTCCGGTCCGTCAGCTCGGGCCGGTCGTGGGTCTGCGAGAAGTGCCCGGGGCGGACCCGCGCGCCGAGCCGGGCCACCCCGTCGTGGGCCACCGGGGCGAGCGCGGCGGCCCCGTCGACCGGGCCGGTGGCCGGGTCCGGGTCGCTGCCGCCCCGGGCCAGCAGCCGCAGGAAGTGCGACTTGCCGGTGCCGTTGGCGCCGAGCACCGCGACCCGGTCGCCGTACCAGAGTTCCAGGTCGAACGGGTAGGTCAGGCCGTCGAGTTCGAGCTGTTCGCAGATCACCGCGCGCTTGCCGGTCCGCCCGCCGGCCAGCCGCATCCGGATGTCCTGCTCCTTCGGGGGTACGGGCGGCGGCCCGGCCTCCTCGAACTTGCGCAGCCGGGTCTGCGCCGCCTGGTACCGGGACGCCAGCCCGTCGTTGTACGCGGCCTTCTGCTTGTACATCAGCATCAGCTCGCGCAGTTTCTGGTGCTCCTCGTCCCAGCGGCGGCGCTGCTCGTCGAGGCGGGCGTGCCGGGCCACCCGGGCCTCGTGCCAGCTCGTGAAGCCGCCCGGGTGCACCCAGGCGCTGCCGCCCTCCACGGTCACCACCCGGTCGGCGGTACGGGCCAGCAGTTCCCGGTCGTGCGAGACGTAGAGCACCGACTTGGCCGACTCCCGCAGCCGCCCCTCCAGCCAGCGCTTGCCGGGCACGTCGAGGAAGTTGTCCGGCTCGTCCAGCAGCAGCACCTCGTCGGTGCCGCGCAGCAGCAACTCCAGCGCGAAGCGTTTCTGCTGACCGCCGGAGAGGGTCCGCACCGGCCGGTCCCGTACCGCGTCCCACGGCTGGTCGAGCACCACCGTGGCGACGGTGTCGAAGAGTACCTCCGCGTCGTACCCGCCGATCTCGCCCCAGGCGGCGAGCGCGTTCGCGTACGCCAGTTGGGCCTTGCCGGCGGCGGTGCTGTCCGTGCCGCGCGCCTCGGCCGCGCGCATCGCCGCCTCGGTGTCGGCGAGCCGGCGGCCGGCCTCGCGCAGGGCGGGCGGGACGAGACCCAGGGCCAGGTCGGCGAGGGTCGACTCGTCGCCGATCATGCCGATGAACTGGCGCATGACGCCGAGCCCACCGGAGCGAGCCACGCTGCCGCTGCGCACCGGCAGGTCGCCGGCGACCATGCGCAGCAGCGTCGTCTTCCCCGCGCCATTCGGCCCGACCAGGGCGATCTTGGCACCCTCGCCCACCCGGAACGACACGTCGCGCAGCAACTCGCGGCCGTCGGGCAGGACGTGCCCGACCGCTGCCACGTCCACATATCCCACGCCGGCATCCTGCCCGAGAGCGCCCGCCCGGCGACAACCAATTACCGGGTGACCCGCAGCACCCGGTACCCCTTCTGGCTGGCGTGCCGCTCGACCCGCCAGCCCTGCTCGACCAGCCAGCGCTGGAGCGAGTCGCCGCCGAGGTGCCGGGCGACCACCAGCCAGCCGACCCCGTCCGGGGCGAGCCGGGGCAGCCAGCGCAGCAGCAGCGCGTGCAACTCGGCCTTGCCGATCCGGATCGGCGGGTTGGACCAGAGCTGGGCGAAGGTGACCTCCGGCGGCACGTCGTCCGGCGCGGCCACCCGGACCCGGTCGGCCACGCCGACCCGGGCCGCGTTCGCGGCGGTGAGGCCCCGGGCGCGCTCGTTGACGTCGACCGCCCAGACGGTGGCCGCCGGTGCCGAGGTGGCCAGCACGCAGGCGATCGGGCCGAAGCCGCAGCCCAGGTCGAGCAGCGCGCCGGTGGTGGCGGCGGTCGGCAGGTCGGCCTTGCGCAGCAGGACCGTCGTACCGGGGTCGAGCCGGTCGGCGGAGAAGACCCCGGCGGCCGAGGCGAGGGTCCAGTCCCGCCCGGCGACGGAGAACTCGACCTCCCGTGGCGCAGCGGCGGCCGTGGGCTCGGCGGTGAAGTAGTGGTCCCCGGTCACGTCCGGCATTCTCGCACCGGCCCGCAGCCCCGCCGCCGACGGCTCGGCAGCACCCGCGGGTCCGGCCCGGGCACCCCGGTCGGTCGCACCTCGCCGGCACCCGCGCATCCTGGCCCGGCGTCCGCCGGTTAGGCACGGTGTGACCGTGGGCCCTGGAGGGGGCTTCGCGTCCGGAACGGGCGGGGGCACCCGGAGCCGGAATTCGACCGCGTGGACGCTTGATTTTCCCAAATTATCCCCTAAAGGGACATTAGCTCCTAATCTAGGCACCATGGTCTATCGGTACGAGTCCGGTGAGGACAGCCAGCTCGAATCCCCGCGCCCCGGGACCGACCTGTCGGTGTTGTCCGACCGGCCGGCCCGCACCGGGCCGTCGCCGTCGCGGTTCCCCACCCCGTCGCTGCCCCAGCCGGTCCGGCCGGTGCGCTCCGCCAGCGCCCGGCCCGTCCCGGTCGAGGCGCGCGCCGTGGCGGAGCCGGCACCGCCCCGGGTCCAGCACGTCGCCGAGCCGGCGCCGGTGCGTACCCCCGAGCACGACGAGGGGTACCCGCCCGGCCGGGCCCTGGGCCCGGCCCACGGGTACCGGACCGCTGGCGGCCGCAACTGGCAGGTCCTGGTCGGCGGCGCGGCCGTGCTGGCGCTGTTCGCGCTGACCGGGCTGGCCGCCGCCGCCCTGTTCGTGGACCGGACCCCGCAGACCCCGGTCGCCCCGGCGGGCGCGCCGGTCACCTCCCCGCCGGTCGCCGTCGAGCGGCAGGACATCGACTCCCGCGACACCGACCAGGCGCCCCTGACCAGCCGGGAGGTCTTCCCGAAGAAGGAGCTGACCATCGGCCCCGCCCAGTCGACGTACCGGGTGCTGAAGACGCAGTCCAGCGGAAGCTGCGCGACCGCCGCCACCGGCGAGGTCGCGGATCTGCTGGCCCGGCTCGGGTGCAGCCAGGTCGTCCGGGCCACCCTGCGCTCCCCCGACGGGACGTACCTGGTCACCGCCGGCCTGCTCAACCTGCCCGACCTGACCAACGCCGAGCGGGCGCGCGACCGCATCCGGGACGTCCTCGACGACCGGCAGGGCCGGTTCCGGGGCCTGCCCGCCGGCGACGACACCGCCGCCCTGACCAGCGCCCCCGCCCGGGTCGGCTGGCAGGTACGCGGCCACTACCTGGCGTACAGCCTGGTGGTCCGCGCCGACGGGGCCCCCATCTCCGCCGACGACCAGGCCGTCCGCGACGTTCTCTTCGACCTCATCGAACTGCACCTCGACCAGGAGGTGCTGGAACGGCGCGCGAACGGCGGCACGGCCGGCCAGCCGACCTCGGGCGTCAACGGCGACCGGACGGGCGACGAGGCCGGCGACGTGGACCAGGCCGCCCCCGACGCCGGCCGGCGCGACGACGGCTCCCGGACCCGACAGGACGACTGAGCACACCCGCCACCCGGGGCGGTACCGCCCTACGCGGTGGGCACCCGCAGGCGGCGGGTGAGGTCGGCGCGGCGGGCGTACTCGGCCGGGTCGTCCGGATAGCCGACCGCGACCAGGGTCAGCCCGTGCGCCGGGGCCACGGTCACCTCACTGGCCCGCTCCCGCCGGGTGAGCAGGGTCCCCGGCCAGTCCACCGGGCGGCGCCCGTCCCCGGCGACCAGCATCGCGCCGACCAGGCTGCGGACCATCGCCTGGCAGAACGCGTCGGCCTGCACGGTGGCGACCAGGATGCCGTCCGGGTCACGCCGCCAGTCCAGCCGGGACACCTCCCGCAGCGTGGTCGCGTTCTCCTTGCGCCGGCAGTACGCCGCGAAGTCGTGCTCCCCCACCAGCCCCGCCGCCGCGGCGTTGAGCAGGTCCGGGTCGAGCGGCTTCGGCCAGGCCAGGATCTCGTGCCGGCGCAGCGGCTGCACCCCGTACACCGCGTCGGTGACCCGGTACTCGTACCGGCGGAAGGTGGCCGAGAAGCGGGCGTCGAAGTCCGCCGGCACCTCGGTCATCGCCCGTACCCGCACGTCGGTGGGGAGCAGCCGGGCCAGCCGGCGCAGCAGCCGCCCGTCGTGCTCCCGCCACACGTCGGTGGGCAGGTCGAGGTGGCAGACCTGGCCGGTGGCGTGCACCCCGGCGTCGGTCCGGCCGGCCACCGTCAGCCCGGTCGCGGTCCCCGCACCGAGGACCAGGTCCAGGGTGTCGGTGAGCACCCCGGCGACGGTGCGCCGGGTCGGCTGGGCGGCCCACCCGGAGAAGTCCGTGCCGTCGTACGAGACGTCCAGCCGCAGCCGGGTCCGCTCGTCCACTCGTACCTCCGCCTCACGGGTCGGGCCCGACACCCCCGAGAGGGTGCCGGGCCCGACGACGCTGCCTGGGTGTGCTCAGGCCTTGTTCTCGGTGGCCTCGTCGCTGTCCTCGCGGGCAGCGGCGGTGTCGCCGGAGGCCGAGACCGGAGCCTCGGCGTCCTGGTCGCCCGCGGCGGTGGCCGGGGTCTCCTCTGCCGGGGCCAGGGCCTCGACCTTGTCCTGCTGGGCGGCCTTGCGGGCGGCGGTCTTCTTGTTCGCCTTCGGCTCGGCGGCCTGCAGCTCCTCGACCAGCTCGATGACCGCCATGGGGGCGTTGTCGCCCTTGCGCGGCCCGGTCTTCACGATCCGGGTGTAGCCACCGTTGCGGTTGGCGTACCGGGGCGCGATCTGGTCGAACAGGGCGAAGACCACGTCCTTGTCCTTGACGACGCCCAGCACCCGACGCCGGGAGGCCAGGTCACCGCGCTTTGCCTTGGTGATCAGCCGCTCGGCGATCGGACGCAGGCGGCGGGCCTTCGTCTCGGTGGTCTTGATCTTGCCGTGCTGGAACAGCGCGGTGGCCAGGTTGGCCAGCATCAGCCGCTCGTGCGCGGGGCTGCCGCCGAGGCGGGGGCCCTTGGTGGGCGTGGGCATGCTTGGTGCTCCTCAGGTGTGGCGGCAGCCGGGACTAGAGCTGCTCGGTCTCGCGGTAGTCGTCGGTGTCGTAGTCGGCCTCACCGAAGGCGTCCACGACGTGCGCCGGGTCGAAGTTGGGCGCCGAGTCCTTCAGCCCCAGGCCCATCCCGGCCAGCTTCATCTTGACCTCGTCGATCGACTTCTGGCCGAAGTTGCGGATGTCGAGAAGGTCGGCCTCGGTGCGCCCGATCAGCTCACCGACACTGTTGATGCCCTCGCGCTTGAGGCAGTTGTAGGACCGGACGGTGAGGTCCAGCTCCTCGATCGGCAGAGCGAGGTCCGCCGCGAGCTGCGCGTCCTGCGGGGAGGGGCCGATGTCGATACCCTCGGCGGTCTCGTCCAGCTCCCGGGCCAGGCCGAAGAGCTCCACCAGCGTCGAACCGGCGGAGGCCAGCGCGGTACGCGGGCCCATCGACGGCTTGGTCTCGACGTCGATGATCAGCCGGTCGAAGTCGGTCCGCTGCTCGACCCGGGTCGCCTCGACGCGGTACGTCACCTTGAGCACCGGCGAGTAGATCGAGTCGACCGGGATCCGGCCGATCTCGGCACCCGCCTGCTTGTTCTGGGCCGCCGTGACGTAGCCGCGACCCCGCTCGACGGTCAGCTCCATGTCGAGCCGGCCCTTGCCGTTGAGGGTGGCGAGCTTGAGGTCCGGGTTGTGCACCGAGACGCCGGCCGGGGGCTGGATGTCCCCCGCGGTCACGTCGCCCGGGCCCTGCTTGCGCAGGTACATGCTGACCGGCTCGTCGTGCTCGGAGCTGACGCACAGCTCCTTGATGTTCATGACGAGCTCGACCACGTCCTCCTTGACCCCGGGGATCGTGGTGAACTCGTGCAGCACCCCGTCGATCTTGATCGAGGTCACCGCCGCGCCCGGGATGGACGACAGCAGCGTACGCCGCAGCGAGTTGCCGAGGGTGTAGCCGAAGCCCGGCTCCAGCGGCTCGATGGTGAACCGGGACCGGGTCTCGTTGATCGACTCCTCGGAGAGGGTCGGTCGCTGGCTGATGAGCATGCCTTCTCTTCTCTTCCGGGGCGCCCGCCATATGACGCCCACCTGAATGCCTCCGGTGGCCCGCCCGGGAAGGGCGGGCCACCGCAACGAGCTCGCGACTACTTGGAGTAGAGCTCGACGATCAGCTGCTCCTGGACCTGGGTGTCGATGACCTGCCGGGCCGGGAGCGAGTGCACGAGGATCTTCATGTTGCTCGGGATGACCTCCAGCCAGGCCGGAACGGTCCGCGAGCCGGCCTCGGCCTGCGCCACGATGAACGGGGTGAGCTCCTTGCTCTTGGCCCGCACCTCGATGATGTCGTGCTCCTTGACGCGGTACGACGGGATGTCGACCTTCTTGCCGTTCACCGTGAGGTGACCGTGCTTCACGAGCTGCCGGGCCATGTCCCGGGACTTGGCGAAGCCGGCCCGGTACACGACGTTGTCCAGCCGCGACTCGAGGATCTGGAGCAGCACCTCACCGGTCTTGGCCTGCTTGGCCACGGCCTCCACGTAGTAACCGTGGAACTGCTTCTCCAGCACGCCGTAGATCCGGCGGGCCTTCTGCTTCTCACGGAGCTGGAGCAGGTACTCCGTCTCCTTGGTGCGACCCCGCCCGTGCTGCCCGGGCGGGAACGGCCGGGACTCGAAGGGGCACTTCGGGCCATCGCACTTGCTGCCCTTGAGGAACAGCTTCATCTTCTCCCGCCGGCAACGGCGGCAGTCAGCACCGGTGTAACGAGCCATCTCTCTCTAACCTCTCAGACCCGGCGACGCTTCGGCGGACGGCACCCGTTGTGCGGCTGCGGGGTGACGTCGGAGATCTGCCCGACCTCCAGCCCGACGGCCTGCAGCGAACGGATCGCGGTCTCCCGGCCGGAGCCGGGGCCCTTGACGAACACGTCGACCTTGCGCATGCCGTGCTCCATCGCCCGGCGCGCGGCGGCCTCGGCGGCCAGCTGCGCGGCGAACGGGGTCGACTTGCGCGAACCCTTGAAGCCGACCTGGCCCGCGGAGGCCCAGGAGATGACGGCACCGGTCGGGTCCGTGATGGAGACGATGGTGTTGTTGAAGGTGCTCTTGATGTGCGCCTGCCCGTGGGCGACGTTCTTGCGTTCCTTGCGCCGGACCTTCTTGACTGCGGCTCCGGCACGAGCCTTCGGTGGCATAAGTCTGTGCGCTCCTAATTACTTCTTGCCGGGCTTCTTCTTGCCGGCGACGGTCCGCTTCGGGCCCTTGCGGGTACGCGCGTTGGTCCGCGTCCGCTGGCCACGCACGGGCAGACCCCGGCGGTGCCGGATACCGGCGTAGCAGCCGATCTCGACCTTGCGGCGGATGTCGGCGGCGACCTCGCGGCGCAGGTCGCCTTCAACCTTGTAGTTGGCCTCGATGTGGTCGCGGAGCTGGACCAGCTCCTCGTCCGTGAGGTCCCGGGCGCGCTTGTCCGGCGAGATGCCGGTGGCGGCGAGCGTCTCCAGGGCGCGGGTCCGACCCACGCCGAAGATGTAGGTGAGCGCGATCTCCATCCGCTTCTCGCGGGGGAGGTCGACGCCGACTAGACGTGCCATGTGCGGGCGTGCTCCTCGTGGTGTTCTGGCGGAGGTGTGGACCCGTCCCATCCCGCTACCGGCCGTCCCGTCCTTCCGACGCAGGTGCGCCGGCGACCGGGGTCGGCCGCTGCCCGAGCGGGCCCCGGCCTCCGACCGGGGGTCAACCACGAGAAGGTACGCCGTGCGTACCGCTCGGGGCTGGGGCGAGCTGGTGAGGTGTTGGCTGGATCTGCGGCCCGGACGACAACTCGACCGGCCGGGTCACCGACCGGTCGGGCTGATCAGCCCTGGCGCTGCTTGTGGCGCGGGTCGCTGCAGATGACCATGACCCGGCCGTGCCGGCGGATCACCCGGCACTTGTTGCAGATCCTCTTGACGCTCGGCTTGACCTTCACGGTTGCCTTACTTCCCATCTGGCCCGGAAGCCGCGTTCACACGCGATCCGGACGTCGAAGACGGACACGGGACGTCCCCGGCCCGCCGTCAGGTTCGGTTACTTGTAGCGGTAGACGATGCGCCCGCGGGTCAGGTCGTACGGCGACAGTTCGACGACGACCCTGTCCTCCGGCAGGATACGGATGTAGTGCTGCCGCATCTTGCCGCTGATGTGAGCCAACACCTTGTGGCCGTTCGCGAGCTCCACCCGGAACATGGCGTTCGGCAGGGGCTCGATGACCCGACCCTCGATCTCGATGGCTCCGTCTTTTTTCGGCATGTCCTCCGCTGTCCTGACGTCGGTTGCTCCGGACGGCCCACAACGCCTTACCCGGACCCCGGACCACGACCCTACGAAGGATCATGATCACCTGGCCCGGACCAGCCGCGGCTCCGGCCCCACCGAAGCGCAGGGTGGGCATGCCGGAGTGGACGCTGTGCGCCGATCAGAAAGTGTACGCCCGCCCACCGGCGGTCGCCAAACCGGCCACCCCGCTCGTCACCGGATCGGAGGAAGCGGCGGTGCCCAGGCGGCGCTCAGGCGCGGAAACCGCCGTCCGCCGCCCGCCGTCCCCGCGCGTCCGCCCGGTCGTCCCGCAGCTCCGGTAGCTCGTCCCGAACCTCCGACGCGGTCGGCCCGGCGGTGAGCTCCGGCGCCCCTGCGTCGGGTGTGCGCCCCGACGTCCCCGATGCGGCGTCACCGCCCGGGACGACCGGTTCGGTGCCGATGGTCGGGGCCGGTCCGGCGGCGAGATCGCGGTCCTTGCGGGCCGCCTTCACCTCGCGCTTGCGCTCCCGCTTCTCAAGCTTGCGCAGCCGCTTGCGCTCCTGCTCGGCCGCCCAGCGCGCCGGCTCCCCGGTGGCCAGCCCGACCACCGTGTGCACCAGCAGCACGGCGCCCCACGGCCCGGCCACCCAGCCCGGCCAGAAGTAGTGCCAGCCGGCGCCCAACACGGCGATCACGCCCCAGATCGCCACCACGATGCCGACCGTCGTGAGGTACGGCTCCCAGTTCTCCGCCAGCCACCGGGCGGTCGGCGACCGGGTCGCCACAGCCGTACCGGGAACCGCCGGTTGCGCCGGCGGGGGCACGGCCACCCCGGTGCCGCCCGTCGCCGGGGCGGGCAGGTCGGCCACCACGGCGTCCAGGTCGCCGTACGTCTTCGCGGTGTACGCCCGCTGGAGGCGCTCGTCGTACTCGTGCAGGTCCAGTCGTCCCTCGTCGAGCGCCACCCGCAGCCGGCCGGCCACCACCTCACGGTCCGCGTCCGCAGCCCGCATCCCGTCGCGTCCGTCCATGGCGACAAGCATGCCATCCCCCTGCCAGGCACCACCCCCGGCGGACCAGCCGGTACGGGCCCCGGAGCCGGCCCGGATCAGGTGGCGGGGGTGTCCACGGGCTGCCGGGCGGTCACCAGGTCGCCGAGCCGGGCCCGGCCACCGTCGACGGCGGTCAGCACCCACACCCCGTCCGGCAACAGCGCCATCGAGTGCTCGACGTGGGCCGCCACCGACCCGTCCCGGGTCACCACCGTCCAGCCGTCGGCCAGTTCCTCCGTCCGGGGCGAGCCCATGGTGATCATCGGCTCGATGGCCAGCGCCATCCCGGCCACCAGTCGGGGGCCCTTGCCCGGCCGGCCGTGGTTGAGCACGTGCGGGTCCTGGTGCATCTCGGTGCCGATGCCGTGGCCGCCGTACCCGTCGACGATGCCGTACCGGCCGCCCTTGCGGACCGCGGTCTCCACCGCGTACGAGATGTCGGTGAGCCGGCCCCGACCGCTGGCCGCGCCCCGGGCCGCCGCGGCGATTCCGGCCCACATCGCGTCCTCGGCGACCGAGGCCATCCGCAGCAGCGCCGGGTCGACCTCGCCGACCCCGACCGTGATCGCCGCGTCCCCGTGCCACCCGTCCAGCACCGCGCCGCAGTCGATTGAGATCAGGTCCCCCTCCCGGAGCACCTGGTCGGGGGCGGGGATGGCGTGCACGATCTGCTCGTTGACCGAGGAGCAGATCGAGGCCGGGAAGCCGTGGTACCCCTTGAACGACGGGGTCGCCCCGGCCTCGCGGATCGTCGACTCGGCGATCGCGTCCAGGTCGGCGGTGCTCACGCCGGGGGCCACCGCCTCCCGCATCCGGCGCAGGGCCTCGGCGACCACCAGCCCGGCGGCCCGCATCTTCTCGACCTGCTCGGGGGTCTTCAGCTGGATGTCCAGCTGGTGACGGCGCATGGCGGGGTTCTACCTTTCGTTACCGAGACAGCGGCGTACGTCGCCCGTACCCGCATCTCGCACTCTAGAGCCGTGCGGGGACAGGCGGGCGCTCAGCCGCCGTACGAGCGCAGCGCGTCGATCGCCCGGACGGTGACGTCCTCGACCGGCCCGGTGGCGTCGATGCCGACCAGCTTGCTCTGCGCGCCGTAGTAGTCCACCAGCGGGGCGGTCTTCTCGGCGTACTCCCGCAGCCGGGCCCCGATGGTCTCCGGCTTGTCGTCGTCACGCTGGAACAGCTCGGCGCCGCACCGGTCGCAGACGCCCTCGCGCAGGGTCGCGTCGAACTCGACGTGCCAGATCTTCCCGCAGCCCCGGCAGGTGCGCCGGCCGGAGAGCCGCCGGATCACCTCGTCGTCGTCGACCACCAACTCCAGCACCAGGTCCAGCGCGGTGCCCAGGTCGGCGAGGAGTTTGTCCAGCGCGGCGGCCTGCGGCGTGGTCCGGGGGAACCCGTCGAGCAGGAACCCCTCGGCGGCGTCCGGCTCGGCGAGCCGGTCCCGGACCATGTTGATGGTCACCTCGTCCGGAACCAGCTTGCCGGCGTCCATGTACCGCTTGGCCTCCACGCCCAGGGGGGTGCCCTGGGAGACGTTGGCCCGGAAGATGTCCCCCGTCGAGATCTTCGGCACGGAGAGGTGCGCGGCGATGAACTCCGCCTGTGTGCCCTTGCCCGCCCCCGGCGGGCCAACCAGAACGAGTCGCATCTACCGCAGGAACCCTTCGTAGTTCCGCTGCATCAGTTGGCTCTCGATCTGCTTCACCGTCTCCAGACCGACACCGACCATGATCAGCACAGCGGTACCGCCGAACGGGAAGTTGACGTACTGCTCGCTGTCCAGCCAGATGAAGAAGAAGTTCGGCAGGATCGAGATGATCGCCAGGTAGAGCGCGCCAGGCAGGGTGATCCGGCTGAGGATGAAGTCCAGGTAGTCGGCGGTCGGCTTACCGGGGCGGATGCCCGGCACGAAGCCGCCGTACTTCTTCATGTTGTCCGCGACCTCGGTCGGGTTGAACGTGATCGAGACGTAGAAGTACGTGAAGAAGATGATCAGCAGGAAGTAGACCGAGATGTAGATCGGGCTGGTCGGGTCGACCAGGTTGTTCTGGATCCACGCCTGGGTCTGGCCCGGGTTGGTCTGGTCGAAGAACTGGAGCGCCAGCTGCGGCAGGTAGAGCAGCGAGGAGCCGAAGATGACCGGGATGACACCCGCCTGGTTGACCTTCAGCGGGATGTAGGTGGAGGTGCCGCCGTACATCCGCCGGCCGATCATCCGCTTGGCGTACTGGACCGGGATCCGGCGCTGCGCCTGCTCGATGAAGGTGACCGCGGTGATGACCACCAGGACCAGGGCGATGACCAGGAAGAATTTGCCCCAACCCTGGGTCTGCTTGATCTGCCAGCCCTCGCTGGGGAGGCGGGCGGCGATCGAGGTGAAGATCAGGACGGACATGCCGTTGCCGACGCCGCGGTCGGTGATCAGCTCACCCAGCCACATGACCACGCCGGTGCCGGCGGTCATCGTCATGACCAGGACGGTCAGGGTCAGCCAGTCCGGGATGCCGAGGCCTTCGGGAATGACCGGCCACTGGTCGCACTGGTTGTTGAAGAGCTGCCCGGAGCGGGCCAGCGCCACGAACGCCGACGCCTGGAGCACACCGAGGCCCAGGGTCAGGTAGCGGGTGTACTGGGTGATCTTCGCCTGGCCGGCCTGGCCCTCCTTGCGGAGCTGCTCCAGCCGGGGGATCACCACGGTCAGCAGTTGCAGGATGATCGACGCGGTGATGTAGGGCATGATGCCCAGCGCGAAGACCGAGAGCTGCAGCAGCGCGCCACCGGAGAAGAGGTTGATCAGGTTCAGGACACCTGTCGAACCACCCTCCATGGCGTCGAGGCAGCGCTGGACGTTGCCGTACGAGACACCTGGGCTGGGCAGCGTGGCGCCGAGCCGGTAGATCGCGATGATGCCGACTGTGAACAGCAGCTTCTTGCGCAGGTCAGGCGTACGGAACGCACTGAGAAAGGCGGACAGCAACTTCTTCCTCCTGCGCGAGGCGGGCCGCCGGTGAACCCTGGCGGGGCGGGGTGGGTGCCGGGCTCACGTGCCCGATATCCATAGCTGGCACAGGACTCTAACAGTCCTACGCCCTTGTGGGCAGGTGTGCCTGGCTACATAAATCAATTCCGATGTTACCTGGCGCACACGGCCCTGGTGCACCATGGCGCCCGCCAGTTGTGTCCAACTGGACGGGCGCCATGCCGTGTACGGGTCCTACAGCTCGGTGACCGTGCCACCGGCGGCGGTGATCTTCTCCTTGGCCGACGCGCTGAACGCCTGCGCCGACACCTGGAGCGCCACCCCACCGAGGTCACCGGTGCCGAGCACCTTGACCGGCTGGCCCTTGCGGACCGCGCCGGCCTCGACCAGCTCGGCCGGGCCGACCTGGCCGCCGTTCGGGAACAGCTCGGCGAGCCGGTCCAGGTTGACCACCTGGAAGACCACCTTGAACTTGTTCTTGAAGCCCTTCATCTTCGGCAGGCGCATGTGGATGGGCATCTGCCCACCCTCGAACGCCGCCGAGATGTTCTTGCGGGCCTTGGAGCCCTTGGTACCGCGACCGGCGGTCTTGCCCTTGGAGCCCTCACCGCGACCCACCCGGGTCTTCGCGGTCTTGGACCCCGGCGCCGGGCGCAGGTGGTGGACCTTGATCGTCATTACTCGACCTCCTCGACCTTCACGAGGTGGTTGACCGTGAAGATCATGCCACGGATCTCCGGCCGGTCCTCCTTGACCACCACGTCGTTGATCCGCTTGAGACCGAGCGACCGCAGCGACTCACGCTGGTTGTGCTTGGTCCCGATCTCGGACCGGACCTGGGTGACCTTCAGGCGTGCCATCAGGACGCCACCCCCGCCCGCGACGCCAGCATGGCGGCCGGCGCGACGTCCTCGACCGGCAGACCACGACGGGCCGCGACGGCCTCCGGGGACTCCAGCCCCTTCAGCGCCGCCACCGTGGCGTGCACGATGTTGATCGGGTTGGAGGAGCCGAGGCTCTTGGAGAGCACGTCGTGGATGCCCGCGCACTCCAGCACGGCACGCACCGGGCCACCGGCGATGACACCGGTACCGGCGGAGGCCGGCTTGAGCAGCACCACGCCCGCGGCGTCCTCACCCTGCACCGGGTGCGGGATCGAGGCGCCGATCCGCGGCACCTTGAAGAAGTGCTTCTTGGCCTCCTCGACACCCTTGGCGATCGCCGCGGGCACCTCCTTGGCCTTTCCGTAGCCCACACCGACGGTGCCGTCGCCGTCGCCCACGATCACCAGGGCGGTGAAGCTGAAGCGACGACCACCCTTCACGACCTTGGCGACGCGGTTGATCGCGACGACCCGCTCGAGGTGCGGGGTCTTCTCGACGGGCGCGTTTCCGCGGCCGCCCTCACGGCGGTTGTCGCGGCGACCACCCTCGTTGCCACCGGACCCGCCGCCACGGCGCTGTTGACCTGGCATCAGCAGCCTTCCTTCTCTCTCGTGACGGGGTTTCTTAGAACTCGAGCCCGGCTTCGCGGGCGGCGTCGGCCAGCGCGGCTACCCGCCCCGCGTACCGGTTGCCACCGCGGTCGAAGACGACCTTCGAGATGCCGGCGGCCTTGGCCCGCTCGGCGAGCAGCGCACCGACCTTGCCGGCCAGGGCGCTCTTGTCGCCCTCGACGCCGCGCAGCGAGGCGTCCAGGGTCGAGGCCGACGCCAGGGTGTGGCCCTGGGTGTCGTCCACGACCTGGGCCACGATGTGGCGCAGCGAGCGGGTGACGACCAGGCGGGGACGCTCGGCGGTGCCGCTGATGTTCTTGCGGACCCGGAAGTGCCGACGCGCACGCCCGACGGCGCGCTTGGCGGCAACGCCGCGGCGGCGCTTGAGCAGCGTGGCGCTCACTTCTTACCTGCCTTTCTCACGGCCTCGCGGCCGGCGGATGACCTCGCCCCGGTGTTGACGGCCGCGATCACTTCTTGCCCGCCTTACCGGCCTTACGGCGGATGACCTCGCCCTGGTACTTCACACCCTTGCCCTTGTAGGGCTCCGGCTTGCGGATCTTCCGGATGTTCGCGGCGACCTCGCCGACGAGCTGCTTGTCGATGCCGGCCACGTGGAACAGGGTCGGCTTCTCCACCGTGAAGGTGATGCCGTCGGGGGCCTGCACCAGCACCGGGTGCGAGAACCCGAGCGCGAACTCCAGGTCCTTGCCCTTGGCGGTGACCCGGTACCCGGTGCCGGCGATCTCCAGGCTCTTCTTGTAGCCCTCGGTGACGCCGACGATCATGTTGTTGACCAGGGTACGGCTCAGGCCGTGCAGCTCCTTGGCCTTGCGCTCGTCGTTGGGCCGGTTGACGTGCACGTGGCCGTCCTCGCCCCGCTCCGCCGTGAT
The DNA here is from genome assembly GCF_001567585.1 of Micromonospora rosaria. GTDB lineage: Bacteria > Actinomycetota > Actinomycetes > Mycobacteriales > Micromonosporaceae > Micromonospora > Micromonospora rosaria. The sequence continues at coordinate 73,838 of NZ_LRQV01000004.1, read as the reverse complement.
CGGCTCGGCGAGCGTGTGGCTCAGCTCGCCCTTCGGGCCCTTGACCGTGACGGTCTGCCCGTTGATCGTGATGTCGACGCCGGCTGGCACCGGGATCGACTTACGTCCAATACGCGACATTTCTACCTGTCTCCCGTTACCAGACGAAGGCGAGGACTTCCCCGCCAACGCTCCGCTTGCGGGCCTGCCGGTCGGTGAGCAGCCCCTGGGACGTCGAAATGATCGCCACGCCCAGCCCGCCGAGCACCCGGGGGAGCCCGTCCGACTTGGCGTACACCCGCAGACCGGGCTTGGACACGCGCTTGATGCCGGCCAGGCTCCGCTCCCGGTTCTGGCCGTACTTCAGCTCGACGACCAGTCGCTTGCCGACGGCGCCCTCCTCGGGCTCCTCGACCGACCAGGTGGCGATGTAGCCCTCGGACTTCAGGACCTCGGCGATGTTGGCCTTGATCTTGGAGTACGGCATCGTCACCCGGTCGTGGTACGCCTGGTTGGCGTTACGCAGACGCGTGAGCATGTCTGCGATCGGGTCGGTCATCGTCATGGATTTCGTCAGCCTTTCTCGCCGGGGTTCCCGGGGCTTCCGGCCCCGGGCCTACGGCGAAGAGCAATACTCGATCGGTGCGAGGGCCCCGGCCGGCGCCGGGGCACCGTAGCCCTTACCAGGAAGCCTTGGACACGCCCGGCAGCTCACCGCGGTGGGCCATCTCCCGGATGCAGACCCGGCAGAGACCGAACTTGCGGTAGACCGCCTTCGGACGCCCGCACCGCTGGCAGCGGGTGTACGCGCGAACCGAGAACTTCGGCTTCGCGGCCGCCTTGAGGATCAGCGCCTTCTTGGCCATCTCAGTTCTCCTTGAACGGGAAGCCCAGGAACTTGAGCAGCGCCCGGCCCTCGTCGTCGGTCGTGGCGGTGGTGACCACCGTGATGTCCATGCCCCGCTGCCGATCGATCTTGTCCTGGTCGATCTCGTGGAACACCGACTGCTCGGTCAGACCGAACGTGTAGTTGCCGTGGCCGTCGAGCTTGCGCCCGTCCAGACCGCGGAAGTCGCGGATACGCGGCAGCGCGATGGAGAGCAGCCGGTCCAGGAACTCCCACATCCGGTCGCCGCGCAGGGTCACCTTCGCGCCGATCGGCATGCCCTCACGCAGCTTGAACTGCGCGATGGACTTGGTCGCCCGCCGCACCTGCGGCTTCTGGCCGGTGATGGTGGCCAGGTCACGCACCGCGCCGTCGATCAGCTTGGCGTCCCGGGCGGCCTCGCCGACACCCATGTTGACGACGATCTTGACCAACCGCGGCACCTGCATGGGGTTGCCGTAGTTGTGCTGCTCCTGCAGCTGCGCCACGATCTCGTTGCGGTACCGCTCCTTGAGGCGCGGCAGGGTCTTGGTTTCGGTAGCCGTGGTCATCAGAGGTCCTTACCGGTGCTACGCGCGATGCGGACCTTCTGGCCGTTGTCGTCGATCCGGTAACCGACCCGGGTCGGCTTCCCGTCGGAGTCCAGAACCATCACGTTGGAGATGTGGATGGGGGCCTCCTGGGTGACGATGCCACCGGTCTTGGCGCCGCGCTGGGTGGTGCTGATGCGGGTGTGCTTCTTGACCCGGTTCACGCCCTCGACCAGGACCTTGTCCTGCCGCGGGTAGGCCGCGATGACCTTGCCCTTGGCGCCCTTGTCCTTGCCGGCGATGACGATGACCGTGTCGCCCTTCTTGACCTTCACGGTCACAACACCTCCGGCGCGAGGGAAATGATCTTCATGAACCGCTTGTCCCGCAGCTCCCGACCGACCGGGCCGAAGATACGGGTACCGCGCGGGTCCCCACCGTCCTTGATGATGACGGCGGCGTTCTCGTCGAAGCGGATGTACGAGCCGTCCGGCCGCCGCTTCTCCTTGGCGGTGCGGACGACGACGGCCTTGACGACGTCGCCCTTCTTCACACCGGCACCCGGGATCGCGTCCTTCACCGTGGCCACGATGACGTCGCCGATGCTCGCGTAGCGCCGACCGGAGCCGCCGAGAACCCGGATGCACAGGATCTCCCGAGCACCCGTGTTGTCGGCGACGCGCAGTCGCGACTCCTGCTGAATCACGTCTATCTCCTATGTCTGCCGGTTCTCGCAGCCGCTCGCGCGGCCGGAGCCTGGCGGAACCTGCGCCCGACCGACGCCGGGCGAGCTCGAGCCTTCGCTACTTGGCCTTTTCCAGGATCTCCACGAGCCGCCACCGCTTGGTGGCGGACAGCGGCCGGGTCTCCATGATCAGGACCCGGTCACCGATGCCGGCGCTGTTCTGCTCGTCGTGCACCTTCAGCTTGCTGGTACGGCGCATGATCTTGCCGTACAGCGCGTGCTTGACCCGGTCCTCGACCTCGACGACGACGGTCTTTTCCATCTTGTCGCTGACCACGAGGCCCTCCCGGACCTTGCGGCGGGCCCGCACGGCCTCGGTGGTGGTGTTCTCGGTCTCGCTCATGACGCAGTCACCTCATCCGGCGCAGCAGAGAGTCCCAGCTCGCGCTCACGCATGATCGTGTAGATCCGGGCGATCTCCCGACGGATGACCTGCAGCCGCCGGTTGTTGTCAAGCTGCCCGGTCGCGGCCTGCACGCGGAGGTTGAACAGCTCCGCCTTGGCCTCACGCAGCTTCGTGACCAGCTCCTCCTCGGAGAGCTCACGCAGCTCGGCGGCCTTAACGCCCGCTGCCATCAGGACTCACCCACTTCGCGCGTCACAATGCGGCACTTCATCGGGAGCTTGTGGATCGCGCGACGCATCGCCTCTCGCGCGATCTGCTCGTTCGGGAAGGACATCTCGAAGAGGATCCGACCCGGCTTGACGTTGGCGACCCACCACTCGGGCGAGCCCTTACCGGAACCCATCCGGGTTTCGGCCGGCTTCTTGGTCAGGGCCTGGTCCGGGAAGACCGAGATCCAGACCTTGCCGCCACGCTTGATGTGGCGGGTCATCGCGATACGCGCCGACTCGATCTGGCGGTTGGTCACGTACGCCGGCTCGAGAGCCTGGATCCCGAACTCGCCGAACACCACCCGGTTACCACCCTTGGACGCGCCACTGCGGTCCGGGTGGTGCGGCTTGCGGAAGCCCTTCGGGGGCTTGCGCGGCATCAGCATCTGTCAGCCCTCCTGCTGCTTTTCTGCCGGCTGAACGGCGTTGGCACCGGAAGCGGCCGACGCGACAGCGCCTGCGTCCACCGGCTCGCCACTCGGCGTCTCGGCCTGCTGCGCGACGGTGGTCGCGGCAGCCCGACCGGCCTCGGTGCCACCGGCGGTGGTGCCGGAGGAACCGGAACGGCCACGGCGCGGCCGCTCGGGGCGGTCGCCACGCTCACGGCGGGGGCGCGACGGCGCCTCGGCCGGAGCCTCCCGGCCCGGCACCGCGTCGCCCTTGTAGATCCAGACCTTCACGCCGATGCGGCCGAAGGTGGTACGGGCCTCGAAGAAGCCGTACTCGATGTTGGCCCGCAGCGTGTGCAGCGGAACCCGTCCCTCGCGGTAGAACTCGGTCCGGCTCATCTCGGCGCCGCCGAGACGACCCGAGACCTGCACCCGGATGCCCTTGCAGACCGGGTTCTTCATCGCGGACTGCATCGCCTTGCGCATCGCCCGACGGAAGCTGACCCGGCTGGAGAGCTGCTCGGCCACGCCCTGGGCGACCAGCTGCGCGTCCGACTCCGGGCTCTTCACCTCGATGATGTTGAGCTGCACCTGCTTGCCGGTGAGCTTCTCGAGGTTGCCACGGATCTTGTCGGCCTCCGCACCCTTGCGGCCGATGACGATGCCCGGCCGGGCGGTGTGGATGTCGACCCGGACCCGGTCCCGGGTGCGCTCGATGTCGACCTTGGAGATGCCGGCCCGCTCCAGCCCACTGGACATCATGCGGCGGATCTTCACGTCCTCGCCGATGTAGTCCTTGTAGAGCTTGTCCGCGAACCAGCGGGACTTCCAGTCGGTCGAGATGCCGAGCCGGAACCCGTGCGGGTGAACCTTCTGACCCATTACTCGGCGCCCTCCGTCTTGCTCTGCGTCTCGGCGGCCTCGGCCGGCTTCGCCGGGGCGGCCTTCTTCGCCGCCGCCTTCTTCGGCGCGGCCGGCGCGACCGCCTCTACCGCCACGGTGATGTGGCAGGTGCGCTTGCGAATCCGGTACGCCCGGCCCTGGGCCCGCGGCTGGAACCGCTTCATGGTCGGGCCCTCGTCCACGAACGCCTCGCTGACGAGCAACGCGTCGGGGTCCAGCCGCTCGTTGTTCTCCGCGTTGGCGATCGCGCTCGCGAGCACCTTGTACACCTGCTCACTCGCGGCCTGCGGCGCGAACTGCAGCACCGTGAGCGCCTCCTTCGCGGGCAGGCCGCGGACGAGGTTGACCACCCGGCGCGCCTTCGTCGGCGAGATGCGCACGTACCGCGCAACCGCCCGCGCGCCCGGAAGCACCGGAGCGTCGCCCTTTCCTGGCATCGCTGTAACCCCTTGATCCTCTATCCGTATGCCCGCGGCGTCAGCGCCGGCGGCTCTTCCGGTCGTCCTTCTCGTGACCCTTGAACGTGCGGGTCAGCGCGAACTCGCCGAGCTTGTGCCCGACCATCGCCTCGGTCACGAACACCGGGACGTGCTTGCGACCGTCGTGCACCGCGATCGTGTGCCCGAGCATGTCCGGGATGATCGTCGAGCGCCGCGACCAGGTCTTGATGACGTTCTTCGAGCCCTTCTCGTTCTGCGTCTCCACCTTCTTGAGCAGGTGGTCGTCGATGAACGGGCCCTTCTTCAGGCTGCGAGGCATCTTCTATCTCCCTCAGCCGCGCTTACGCGTGGCGTAGCGGCGGCGGACGATCAGCCGGTCGCTCGGCTGGCCCTTGCGACGGGTACGGCCCTCGGGCTTACCCTGCGGGTTCACCGGGTGGCGACCACCGGAGGTCTTGCCCTCACCACCACCGTGCGGGTGGTCGACCGGGTTCATGGCGACACCACGGACGGTCGGGCGCTTGCCCTTCCACCGCATCCGGCCGGCCTTGCCCCAGTTGATGTTCGACTGGTCGGCGTTGCCGATCTCGCCGATGCTGGCGCGGCAGCGCACGTCGACCCGCCGGATCTCGCCCGACGGCATCCGCAGGGTCGCGTACGCGCCCTCCCGGCCGAGGAGCTGGATGCCGGCGCCGGCCGAGCGGGCCAGCTTCGCGCCACCGCCGGGCCGCAGCTCCACCGCGTGCACGGTGCTACCGACCGGGATGTTGCGCAGCGCCAGGTTGTTGCCCGGCTTGATGTCCGCGCCCGGACCCGACTCGACGGTGTCGCCCTGCTTCAGGTCCTTCGGCGCGAGGATGTAGCGCTTCTCGCCGTCGGCGTAGTGCAGCAGCGCGATCCGCGCGGTGCGGTTCGGGTCGTACTCGATGTGGGCGACCTTCGCCGGCACGCCGTCCTTGTCGACCCGCTTGAAGTCGATCAGACGGTACTGGCGCTTGTGGCCACCACCCTGGTGCCGCGCGGTGATCCGCCCGTGGACGTTGCGTCCACCCTTCTTCGGCAGCGGAACCAGCAGCGACTTCTCCGGCGTGGACCGGGTGATCTCGGCGAAGTCCGAGACGCTGGAGCCACGACGGCCCGGCGTCGTCGGCTTGTACTTACGGATAGCCATTGTCTACACCCCTCAGCTGACCGGGCCGCCGAAGGCCTCGATACGGTCACCGTCAGCCAGCTTCACCAGCGCCCGCTTGGTGGACTTGCGCTGCCCCCAACCCGTCCGGGTCCGCTTGCGCTTGCCCTCGCGGTTGAGCGTGTTGACCGTCAGGACGCGCACGTCGAAGATCTGCTGGATCGCGATCTTGATCTGGGTCTTGTTGGCGTCCGGGTGCACCAGGAAGGTGTACCAGTTCCGGTTCAGCTCGCTGTAGCTCTTCTCCGAGACGACCGGCGCCACGATGATGTCGCGCGGATCGGCGATGGTGCTCACTTGCCACCCTCCTCGGTGGTCTCGGCGGGAACACCGAGGAACTCGTCCAGGGCGTCCTTCGTGAAGACCACGTCGTCGGCCACCAGCACGTCGTACGTGTTGAGCTGGCCGGCCTCGATCAGGTGCGCCTGCGGCACGTTGCGCAGGGACAGCCAGTTCAGCTCGTCGGCGCTGGTCAGCACCACCAGGACGCGCTTGGCCGTGGTCAGCTTGGCCAGGGTGGCCAGCGCCGCCTTGGTCGACGGCTTGTCGCCGGAGAGGAACGCCTCGACGACGTGCACCTGCCCGGCGCGGGCCCGGTCCGACAGGGCGCCCCGCAGGGCGGCGGCCTTCATCTTCTTCGGGGTCCGCTGGCTGTAGTCGCGCGGCACGGGACCGTGCACCACGCCACCGCCGGCGAACTGCGGCGCGCGGATCGAGCCCTGCCGGGCGCGACCGGTGCCCTTCTGCTTGTAGGGCTTCTTGCCGCCGCCGGCGACCTCGCCCCGGGTCTTGGTCTTGTGCGTGCCCTGACGGGCCGCCGCGAGCTGGGCCACCACGACCTGGTGCATCAGCGCGACGTTCGCCTGGACGTCGAAGATGTCGGCCGGCAGCTCGACGGAGCTGCTCTTGCCGCCTTCGACGGTGAGGACGTCAACGGTGGTCACTTGGCCGCACCGCCCTTCTTCGCCTTGGTCTTGGCCGCCGTGCGGACCAGGACCAGCGCGCCCTTCGGGCCGGGAATGGCACCACGGACGAGCAGGAGGTTGTTCTCGGTGTCGACCGCCTGGACGGTCAGGTTCTGCACGGTGTACCGCACGCCACCCATCCGGCCGGCCATCCGGGTGCCCTTGAAGACCCGACCCGGGGTGGCGCAGGCGCCGATGGAGCCCGGCGAACGGTGCTTGCGCTCGACACCGTGGCTGGCGCGCAGGCCGTGGAAGCCGTGCCGCTTCATCGGGCCGGCGAAGCCCTTGCCCTTGGTCCGGCCGGTCACGTCGATCGAGAGCCCGGCCGGGAACTCCTCGACCGTGACCTCCTGGCCGAGCGTGTACTCGGCGGCGTCGGAGGTGCGCAGCTCGACGATGTGCCGGCGCGGCGCCACGTCCGCCTTGGCGTAGTGCCCGGCGACCGGCTTCTTGACCTTGCGCGGGTCGATCGCGCCGTACGCCAGCTGGACCGCGGAGTAGCCGTCCTTGTCGGCGTTACGAACCTGGCTGATGACGCAGGGGCCGGCCTGAACCACGGTCACCGGCACAACACGGTTGTTGTCCCAGACCTGGGTCATGCCGAGCTTCGCGCCCAGGATCCCCTTTACTTGCCTGTCCATTTGTCCGGTCCCTACAGCTTGATCTCGATGTCGACGCCAGCCGGCAGGTCGAGGCGCATGAGCGAGTCGACCGTCTTCGGGGTCGGGTCGATGATGTCGATCAGCCGCTTGTGCGTACGCATCTCGAAGTGCTCGCGCGAGTCCTTGTACTTGTGCGGCGAGCGGATGACGCAGAAACGGTTGATCTCCGTGGGCAGCGGCACCGGGCCCGCGACCTGCGCCCCGGTACGCGTCACCGTCTCGACGATCTTCCGAGCCGAGGAGTCGACGACCTCGTGGTCATAGGCCTTGAGCCGGATGCGGATCTTCTGTCCCGCCATGGTGGCTTCTGTTCCTTCTCTCGATGCCGCTGTGTTGCGGGTGCCCGTACCGGCTGGCACGGACCCTCTTCGCCGACCCCCGCGGTCGGGCGTGTCGCGCCCAGTGGCCAGGCTCCGCCCCGGGACTCCGGAGCGATCATGACCGCGCGTGGGTCAAGGCGCCGATCGCACTACCGCGACCTGAACGCCGTGCGAGGGTGGTGGCGACATGGTCGCCACCACCCTACGCCCGACTGTCCCTCCGCCCGGCGATTCGCCACAAAATGACGAACTCGGACGGTGAACCGTCGTTACGCAACCTGACTAGTATGCCGCACTGCTGGCGGCAACGCTAATCGGGGTTACCTAGCTCACTTGATGATCTTGGTGACGAACCCGGCGCCGACGGTGCGGCCACCCTCGCGGATCGCGAACTTGAGGTTGTCCTCCATGGCGATGGGCTGGATCAGCTTCACCGACATCGAGGTGTTGTCACCCGGCATGACCATCTCGGTGCCCTCGGGGAGGGTGACGACACCGGTGACGTCCGTGGTCCGGAAGTAGAACTGCGGCCGGTAGTTCTGGAAGAACGGGGTGTGCCGGCCACCCTCCTCCTTGGAGAGGATGTAGACGGTCGCCTCGAACTCGGTGTGCGGGGTCGTGGTGCCCGGCTTGATGACCACCATGCCGCGCTCGACGTCCTCGCGCTTGGTGCCCCGGAGCAGCAGACCGACGTTCTCACCCGCGCGGGCGTCGTCCAGGGTCTTCCGGAACATCTCGATCGCGGTGACCTTGGTCTTGAAGCCCTTCTCGCGGATGCCGACGACCTCGACGTCCTCGTTCGGGAGCAGCACGCCACGCTCGACGCGACCGGTGACCACGGTGCCCCGACCGGTGATGGTGAAGACGTCCTCGACGGGCATGAGGAACGGCTTCTCGGTCTCGCGCTCCGGCTGCGGGATCGCGGTGTCGACCGCGCTCATCAGCTCGAGCAGCTTCTCGGTCCAGACCGGGTCGCCCTCGAGCGCCTTCAGCGCGGAGACCTTGACGACCGGCAGGTCGTCACCCGGGTACTCCTGGGCCGAGAGCAGCTCACGGACCTCGAGCTCGACGAGCTCCAGGAGCTCCTCGTCGTCGACCATGTCGCTCTTGTTGAGCGCCACGACGATGTACGGCACACCGACCTGACGGGCCAGCAGCACGTGCTCGCGGGTCTGCGGCATCGGGCCGTCGGTCGCCGCCACCACCAGGATCGCGCCGTCCATCTGCGCGGCACCGGTGATCATGTTCTTGATGTAGTCGGCGTGCCCGGGGCAGTCGACGTGCGCGTAGTGCCGCGCCTCGGTCTGGTACTCGACGTGCGCGATCGAGATCGTGATACCGCGGGCCTTCTCCTCCGGCGCCTTGTCGATCTCGTCGAACGGCGTGTACGGGTTGAGGTCCGGGTACTGGTCGTGCAGGACCTTGGTGATGGCCGCCGTCAGCGTCGTCTTACCGTGGTCGATGTGACCAATGGTGCCGATGTTGACGTGCGGCTTAGTCCGCTCGAACTTCGCCTTCGCCACTGGTGTCCTCCTGTGGACTTTCTTGGTTCGTACGCCCGGCACGCCGTTTGGCGCTCAGGACTCTGTCGACAGCCTTTCCGACCATGACGGCCGGAGAGCCTTGGTGGGTTCTGCGGCGATGAAGCCTACAGGCCCGGTCTCACGCAATTCGACCGCGGTGGTCGCGGACGCAGGTCTGGGCCCACGACCACCGACGGCTCATCAGTTCATGCCCCGGTGAGCGTCACTCACCCGTGGCCTTGGCGATGATCTCCTTCGCGACGCCCTGCGGGACCTCGGCGTAGGAGTCGAACTGCATGCTGTAGCTAGCCCGGCCCTGGGTCTTCGACCGCAGGTCGCCGACGTAGCCGAACATCTCCGACAACGGCACCAGGGCCCGGACGACGCGGGCGCCGCTGCGCTCCTCCATCGCCTGGATGATGCCACGGCGGGAGTTGAGGTCGCCGATGACGTCACCCATGTTCTCCTCGGGAGTGGTGACCTCAACAGCCATCATCGGCTCGAGCAGCGCGGGGTCGGCCTTGCGGGCCGCCTCCTTCATCGCCATCGAGCCGGCGATCTTGAACGCCATCTCGGACGAGTCGACCTCGTGGTACTGACCGTCGACCAGCGTCAGCTTGACGCCGACCAGCGGGAAGCCGGCCAGGATGCCGTACTGCATGGCGTCCTGGGCGCCCGCGTCCACCGAGGGGATGAACTCCCGGGGGATGCGGCCACCGGTGACGGCGTTCGCGAACTCGTAGGTCGGGGCGTCGTTGCCCAGCGGCAGCGGCTCCAGGCTGATGATGACCCGGGCGTACTGGCCGGAACCACCGGTCTGCTTCTTGTGGGTGTACTCGACCTTCTCCACCTTGCGGCGGATGGTCTCGCGGTACGCCACCTGCGGCTTACCGATGTTCGCCTCGACGTTGAACTCGCGGCGCATCCGGTCGACCAGGATGTCCAGGTGCAGCTCGCCCATGCCGGAGATGACCGTCTGACCGGTCTGGTCGTCCAGCTTGACGCGGAAGGTCGGGTCCTCCTCGGCCAGCCGCTGGATGGCGGTGCTGAGCTTCTCCTGGTCGGCCTTGGTCTTCGGCTCGATGGCCACCTCGATGACCGGCTCGGGGAAGGTCATCGACTCCAGGATGACCGGGTTCGCCGGGTCGCAGAGGGTGTCACCGGTGGTGGTCTGCTTCAGACCCTGCACCGCGATGATGTCGCCAGCCTTGGCGGAGCTGCGCTCCTCCCGCTTGTTGGCGTGCATCTGGTAGATCTTGCCGATCCGCTCCTTGCGGTCCTTGGTGGAGTTGACCACCTGGGACCCGGACTCGACCACGCCGGAGTAGACCCGGACGTAGGTGAGCTTGCCGAGGTGCTTGTCGGTCTGGATCTTGAAGGCCAGGCCGGAGAAGGGCTCGGAGGTCGACGGCTTGCGCTGCATCGGGGTCTCGCCGTCGGTGGCGGTACCCTCGATCGCCGGGATGTCCAGCGGCGACGGCAGGTAGTCGATGACGGCGTCGAGCATGGGCTGCACGCCCTTGTTCTTGAACGCCGAGCCGCAGAGCACCGGGTTGGCCTTGCTGGCGATGGTGGCCCGCCGGATGGCGGCCTTGATCTCCTCGGTGGAGATCTCCTCGCCCTCCAGGTACTTCTCCATGACCGCGTCGTCGACGTCGGCCAGGGTCTCCATCAGCTTCTCGCGCCACTCGGCCGCGGAGTCGGCCAGGTCGGCCGGGATCTCCTCGATCGCGTAGTCCTCACCCTTCTGGGTCTCGCCACGCCAGGTGAGGGCGCGCATGTTGACCAGGTCGACGACGCCGATGTGGTCGCCCTCGAGCCCGATCGGGATCTGGAGCACCAGCGGGGTGGCGTTGAGCCGGTCGATCATCATCTGCACGCAGCGGAAGAAGTCGGCGCCGGTCCGGTCGAGCTTGTTGACGAAGCACATCCGGGGGACGTCGTACTTGTCGGCCTGCCGCCAGACGTTCTCCGTCTGGGGCTCCACACCGGCGACACCGTCGTAGACGGCGACCGCCCCGTCCAGCACCCGCAGCGACCGCTCGACCTCGACCGTGAAGTCGACGTGGCCGGGCGTGTCGATGATCTGGATCGTGTGGCCCTTCCACTCACACTTGGTGGCGGCGGAGGTGATGGTGATCCCCCGCTCCTGCTCCTGCTCCATCCAGTCCATGACGGCGGCGCCCTCGTGGACCTCACCGATCTTGTACGTGATGCCGGTGTAGAAGAGGATCCGCTCGGTGGTCGTGGTCTTACCGGCATCGATGTGCGCCATGATGCCGATGTTGCGTACGTTGGCGAGCGCGTCTGCGGCGGCCACTTCATTCCCTACTTATCGTCGTCCCGACAAACTGGCTGCGGTTCCGGCGCCTGACGGCGCCGGAACCCAGGTGTTACCAGCGGTAGTGCGCGAAGGCCTTGTTGGACTCGGCCATCTTGTGGGTGTCCTCGCGCCGCTTGACGGCGGCACCCAGACCGTTGCTGGCGTCCAGCAGCTCGTTCATCAGCCGCTCGACCATCGTCTTCTCCCGGCGGGCCCGGCTGTAGCTGACCAGCCAGCGCAGCCCGAGGGTGGTCGCCCGGGCCGGACGGACCTCGACCGGCACCTGGTAGGTGGCGCCACCGACCCGGCGGCTGCGCACCTCGAGGGTCGGCTTGACGTTGTCCATCGCACGCTTCAGCGTGACGACCGGGTCGGTGCCGGACTTCTCGCGGCAGCCCTCCAGGGCCGCGTACACGATGCGCTCGGCGAGCTGGCGCTTGCCGCGCAGCAGGATCTTGTTCACCAGCTGGGTGACCAGCGGCGAGTTGTACACCGGGTCAGCGACCAGCGGCTTCCGCGGAGCGGGTCCCTTACGCGGCATGTCAGCTCTTCTCCTTCTTCGCGCCGTAGCGGCTGCGCGCCTGCTTGCGGTTACGGACACCCTGGGTGTCCAGCGAACCGCGGACGATCTTGTACCGCACACCGGGCAGGTCCTTCACCCGGCCGCCGCGAACGAGCACGATCGAGTGCTCCTGCAGGTTGTGACCCACGCCCGGGATGTAGGCGGTCACCTCGATCTGGCTGCTGAGCTTGACACGAGCGACCTTGCGGAGCGCCGAGTTCGGCTTCTTCGGGGTCGTGGTGTACACACGGGTGCACACGCCGCGCCGCTGCGGGCTGCCCTTCAGCGCGGGCGTCTTGGTCTTGGTCGTCTTGGCCTGGCGGCCCTTACGGACCAGTTGCTGAATGGTGGGCACCGGGTTTCTCCGCTCCCTTCGGCCGCGTCGCGGCCGCGCCGTCTGCTCGTTAGCCGCCCTGCTGGACAGCTCTCCTACCTTCCGACCAGGGCCACCTCTCGGCGGCCCCGGCACCCGCGGTCGGGCGTGTCGCCCGGCTCACGGTCCCGGTGCCGACGCTCGCACGCGCACCGGATGGGTCGGCCACGCGGATCACCCGCCGGCCGGGTATGTGCCCTTGTCGTGTCGCCGCGCGATTCGCCGGTCGGAACCGGGTCCAGCGCACACACGAGTTGCCCGGGCATGCCCGGGCACGAGGGGAAAGAGTACCTACCACAGGCGCACAGGTCAAAACGGAACCGGCCCCGGCACCGCCCACCCGGCTATCGGTGGTACGGCCGCCGGTCGATCTCGGTCGCCGGTCGATCGTCGTCCCCGCCCACCCGCGATGGGCACCTACACCGTCAAGTGTAGCCGCTCGCACCGCTGCCGGCTCAGCGCCCCCGCGAGGAACGCCGGCCTGGCCAGCGCCCCCGGCGGCCGGCCCGGGGCCGCCGGGACCGGCCGGTCAGGCGTACGTCACGAGCAGCCCCACCGCCAGGCCGAGCAGGTTGAGCACCACGCCGGCCGCACCGCAACTGATCCCGGCCAGCGCGAGCCCGCGCCCGGCGAAGTGCACCGCGGGTGGGGCCGGCGGCCGGCGGATCTGGCGCAGGCCGAGCAGCCCGGCCACCACCGCACCGGCCCCCACCAGGACACCCAGCAGCGCGAACGCCCCGGCCGCCCAGGCGCCCCCCACCGAGTTCGCGGCGGCGCCGAGACAGCCGACCAGCAACGCCACCAGGATCGCGGCGATCCCGGCCACCAGCGATCCCACCGCCAGCCCGGAGGTGACCGGCGGCACGGCCAGGTGCACCACACCGAACGGCGTACCCGGCACCGGATCGACCCGCTTCGGCCGGGTGACCGCGTCCGCCGGTGGGGGCGGTGGCGACCCCGCCCAGCCGTGCCCCGCCGACCAGCCCGCCTGCGGCGGCGTGGGCCACCGGTCCACGGGCGGCGGGGACGACGGGTACGGCACCGGACCGGGCTGTCCGACCGGCCCGGCCGCCGGAGCGGCGGACGACGGCCCGGAGCCGACCGCAGGTGGCTGCGCCGGGGTGGGTGCCGGGCGGGCCCACTCGCTCACCTCGGCCGAAGGCCCGTCGGTCGGGCCGGCGGGCTGCCGCCACGGCTCGGCTCCGGACGGCCACGCCGGTTCCGTCACGCGGTCCTCCTGTCGGAAAGTACGACCGCCGCCGAGCGACGGTCACCGGTCAGGCTACCGCCGTGAGCGCCGCCGCCCCGCCCCGGCGGACGGCCCGTCACCCGGGTGGTCAGTCCATGTTCGGCGCGAAGTCGTGCCCGGTCGGCGCCTCGGCCAGGTGCACCACCCCGAAGATCACCGCCGCCACCACGCTCACCGCGACCAGCACCAGCCCCGCCCAGGCCAACCGCTCGCCCCGGCGCAGCCAGGCCGCGCCGGTCAGGAACCCCCCGGAGGCGTACGCCTCCCGCCGGGCCTGGCGGGCCAGGGCCAGCGCCACCGTCGCCGGGACCACACCCCCGACGAACGGGCCGGTGAGGAGCCCGATCAGCCCCAGCGCGAAGACCGCCCGCGCCTTGGTCGAGCGGACGGGCTCGGGGTCGAGCGGGTGACGCGGCGGCTGGTGCCCGACGGACACCTGCCCGGGTGCGGTCGTCATGCTCCCCATCATGCCCCGCCCGCTCCCCCGCCACGTCCGGGTGGCCCGGCCGGGCCACGGGAAGCCGGCCGGGAAACGGCGAGGCCCCCGGCGGATGCCGGGGGCCTCGTCACGCGTCAGCCGATCAGCGGTACGACCCGAAGTCGAAGTCGTCCAGCGGCACGGCCTGCCCGCTGGCCGGCCCGAAGCCGTAGTCGGTCTCCGGGTACCCGGTCATCGAGTAGACCTTGGCCTTCGCCTCCTCGGTCGGCTCGACCCGGACGTTGCGGTACTTGCTGATGCCCGTACCGGCCGGGATGAGCTTACCGATGATCACGTTCTCCTTCAGGCCGATCAGCGAGTCGCTGCGGGCGTGGATCGCCGCGTCCGTCAGCACCCGGGTGGTCTCCTGGAAGGAGGCCGCCGACAGCCAGGAGTCGGTGGCCAGCGAGGCCTTGGTGATACCCATCAGCACCGGACGACCGGCGGCGGGCTCCCCGCCCTCCCCGACGAGCCGGCGGTTCTCCGACTCGAACAGCGCCCGGTCGACCAGCACACCCGGCAGGAACTCGGTCGAGCCGGAGTCGATGACCGTCACCCGCTTGAGCATCTGGCGGATGATGATCTCGATGTGCTTGTCGTGGATGAGCACACCCTGCGAGCGGTAGACCTCCTGGACCTCCTGGGTCAGGTGGACCTGGACCGCGCGCGGGCCGAGGATGCGCAGCAGCTCGTGCGGGTCGATGGTGCCCTCGGTGAGCTTCTCGCCGACCTCGACGTGGTCCCCGTCGTGGGTCCGCAGCCGGACCCGCTTGGAGATCTTGTCGTAGACGATCTCGTCGCTGCCGTCGTCCGGCACCACGATGATCTTCCGGGACCGCTCGGCGTCCTCGATCCGGACCCGACCCGGGGTGTCGGCGATGGGCGCCTTGCCCTTCGGGATCCGGGCCTCGAAGATCTCCTGCACACGCGGCAGACCCTGGGTGATGTCCTCACCCGCGACACCACCGGTGTGGAAGGTACGCATCGTGAGCTGGGTACCCGGCTCACCGATCGACTGGGCGGCGATGATGCCGACCGCCTCGCCGACGTCCACGGTCTTGCCGGTCGGCAGCGACCGGCCGTAGCAGGCACCGCAGACCCCGAGCTTCGACTCGCAGGTGAGCACGCTGCGGACCCGGATCGTCTCCGCCCCGGCGCCCACGATCGCGTCCACCAGGATCGAGTTGATGTCCATGCCCCGCTCGGCGACGACGGTGCCGTCCGGCCCCTTGATGTCGTCGGCCAGGGTACGGGCGTGCACGCTGGTCTCGGCGTGCTCGTGCACCACCAGCTTGCCGTCCAGGCGCTGACCCACCTGCATCGGGATCGCCCGGTCGGTGCCGCAGTCCTCCTCGCGGATGATGACGTCCTGCGACACGTCCACCAGACGCCGGGTCAGGTAACCCGAGTCGGCGGTCCGCAGCGCGGTGTCCGCGAGACCCTTACGGGCGCCGTGGGTGGAGATGAAGTACTCCAGGACGGACAGGCCCTCCCGGTACGACGCCTTGATCGGACGCGGGATGATCTCACCCTTGGGGTTGGCCACCAGACCACGGATCGCGGCGATCTGCCGGAGCTGGAGCAGGTTACCGCGGGCACCCGAGTTGATCATCTTCCACAGCGGGTTCTCCTGCGGCAGCGCGGTGTCCATCTCCTTGGCGACCTCGTTGGTCGCCTTGGTCCAGATCTCGATGAGCTCGCCGCGACGCTCCTCGGCGGTCATCAGACCACGCTGGTACTGCTTGTCGATCCGGTCGGCCTCCTTCTCGTACCGCTCCAGGATCTCCCGCTTGCGCGGCGGAGCGATGACGTCCTCCATACCGATGGTGACGCCGGACCAGGTGGCCCAGTGGAAGCCGGCCTCCTTGAGGCCGTCCAGGGTGGCCGCCAGGGCCACCTTCGGGAAGCGCTCGGCGAGGTCGTTGACGATCGCGGAGAGCTGACCCTTGCGGATCTCGTAGTTCACGAAGCGGTAGCCCTGCGGCAGCGTCTCGTTGAACAGCACCCGGCCCAGGGTGGTCTCGACGGTGAGCGGCTCACCCTCGACCCACTCCTCCGGCGCGACCCACGGCTCGGCGCCGGCGCCGTTGTCGACCCCGACCAGCCCGCGCAGGCGGATCCGCACCGGTGCCTGGAGGTGCAGTTCACCGTTGTCGAACGCCATCCGAGCCTCGGCGTCCGAGCTGAACGCCCGGCCCTCGCCCCGCTCGCCCTCGGTGCGGTGGGTGAGGTGGTACAGGCCGATGACCATGTCCTGGGTGGGCATGGTGACCGGCTTGCCGTCGGCCGGCTTGAGGATGTTGTTCGACGACAGCATCAGGATCCGCGCCTCGGCCTGGGCCTCGGCGGACAGCGGCACGTGCACCGCCATCTGGTCACCGTCGAAGTCGGCGTTGAACGCGGTGCAGACCAGCGGGTGGATCTGGATCGCCTTGCCCTCGACGAGCTGCGGCTCGAAGGCCTGGATGCCCAGCCGGTGCAGGGTGGGCGCCCGGTTCAGCAGGACCGGGTGCTCGCCGATGACCTCTTCCAGCACGTCCCACACGACCGGCCGCTGCCGCTCGACCATCCGCTTGGCGGACTTGATGTTCTGGGCGTGGTTGAGGTCCACCAGCCGCTTCATCACGAACGGCTTGAACAGCTCCAGCGCCATCTGCTTGGGCAGGCCGCACTGGTGCAGCTTCAGCTTCGGGCCGACCACGATGACCGAACGGCCGGAGTAGTCGACGCGCTTGCCGAGCAGGTTCTGCCGGAACCGGCCCTGCTTGCCCTTGAGCATGTCGGAGAGCGACTTCAGCGGCCGGTTACCGGGACCGGTGACCGGGCGACCCCGACGGCCGTTGTCGAACAGCGCGTCGACGGCCTCCTGGAGCATCCGCTTCTCGTTGTTGACGATGATCTCGGGAGCCCCGAGGTCGATCAGCCGCTTGAGCCGGTTGTTCCGGTTGATCACCCGGCGGTACAGGTCGTTCAGGTCCGAGGTGGCGAAGCGGCCACCGTCGAGCTGCACCATCGGCCGCAGGTCCGGCGGGATGACCGGGACGCAGTCCAGCACCATGCCGAGCGGCGAGTTGCGGGTGTTCAGGAACGCCGCGACGACCTTGAGCCGCTTGAGCGCGCGGATCTTCCGCTGCCCCTTGCCGGTCCGGATGGTCTCCCGCAGGTTCTCCGCCTCGGCGTCCAGGTCCATGTTCTGGACCAGCGCCTTGATCGCCTCGGCACCCATCCCGCCGGTGAAGTACTCGCCGAACCGGTCGCGCAGCTCCCGGTAGAGCAGTTCGTCGGTGACGAGCTGCTTGGAGTCCAGCTTGCGGAAGGTGTCCAGCACCTCGTCGAGACGGTCGATCTCGCGCTGGGCCCGGTCGCGGATCTGGCGCATCTCGCGCTCTCCGCCCTCCTTGACCTTGCGCCGCACGTCCGCCTTGGCACCCTCGGCCTCCAGCTCGGCCAGGTCGGCCTCGAGCTTGGCGGCCCGCTTCTCGATCTCCGAGTCGCGGCTGTTCTCCGACTGGCGCTTCTCGGCGAGGATCTCGTTCTCGATCGTCGAGAGGTCACGGTGACGCGCCTCGGCGTCCACGCTCGTCACGACGTACGAGGCGAAGTAGATGATCTTTTCGAGGTCCTTGGGGGCCAGGTCGAGCAGGTAGCCGAGCCGGCTCGGGACGCCCTTGAAGTACCAGATGTGAGTGACCGGAGCCGCGAGCTCGATGTGCCCCATCCGCTCACGCCGGACCTTGGAGCGGGTCACCTCGACGCCACAGCGCTCACAGATGATGCCCTTGAACCGGACCCGCTTGTACTTGCCGCAGTAGCACTCCCAGTCCCGCTGCGGACCGAAGATCTTCTCGCAGAAGAGCCCGTCCTTTTCCGGCTTGAGGGTGCGGTAGTTGATCGTCTCAGGCTTCTTGACCTCGCCGTGCGACCACTGACGGATGTCGTCGGCGGTGGCGAGCCCGATCCGGAGCTCGTCGAAGAAGTTGACGTCGAGCACTTGGTTATCCCTCACATCAAGTCAGCTCGGTTGAGTGGTTCGGCGGAGCGGGTGCGGCGGCGGTTCCGCCGCCGCACCCGGCCCGGATCAGACTTCGTCGACGCTGCTCACACCCTCGTTGGGGCGGCGGGAGAGGTCGATGCCGAGCTCCTCCGCCGCCCGGAACACCTCGTCGTCGGTCTCGCGCATCTCCAGGGCGACACCGTCACTGGAGAGCACTTCGACGTTGAGGCAGAGCGACTGGAGCTCCTTGAGCAGCACCTTGAACGACTCCGGGATGCCCGGCTCCGGAATGTTCTCGCCCTTGACGATGGCCTCGTAGACCTTCACCCGGCCGAGGACGTCGTCGGACTTGATGGTGAGCAGTTCCTGCAGCGCGTACGCGGCACCGTACGCCTGCATGGCCCAGCACTCCATCTCACCGAAGCGCTGGCCACCGAACTGCGCCTTACCACCCAGCGGCTGCTGCGTGATCATCGAGTACGGACCGGTCGACCGGGCGTGGATCTTGTCGTCGACCAGGTGGTTGAGCTTCAGGATGTAGATGTAACCGACCGCGATCGGGTCCGGCAGCGGCTCGCCGGAGCGGCCGTCGAAGAGCCGGGCCTTGCCGCTGGAGCCGATGAGCTGCTTGCCGTCCCGGTTGGGCAGGGTCGACGCGAGCAGACCGGAGATCTCCTCCTCGCGGGCACCGTCGAAGACCGGGGTGGCCACGTTGGTGTCCGGCTCGGACTCGTGCGCGTCGATCGAGCGGAGCTGACGCTTCCACTCCGCGTCGTCGCCCTCCACGCTCCAGCCGGTCTTGGCCACCCACCCGAGGTGGGTCTCCAGGACCTGGCCGATGTTCATCCGGGAGGGCACACCGAGCGGGTTCAGCACGATGTCGACCGGGGTGCCGTCCTCCAGGAACGGCATATCCTCGACCGGCAGGATCTTGGAGATGACGCCCTTGTTGCCGTGCCGGCCGGCGAGCTTGTCGCCGTCCTGGATCTTCCGCTTCTGGGCGACGTAGACCCGGACCAGCTCGTTGACGCCCGGCGGCAGCTCGTCGCCGTCCTCCCGGGAGAAGGTCCGCACGCCGATGACCGTGCCGGTCTCACCGTGCGGCACCTTCAGCGAGGTGTCCCGGACCTCACGCGCCTTCTCACCGAAGATCGCGCGGAGCAGCCGCTCCTCCGGGGTCAGCTCGGTCTCACCCTTCGGGGTGACCTTGCCGACCAGGATGTCGCCGGGGACGACCTCGGCGCCGATCCGGATGATGCCGCGCTCGTCGAGGTCGGCGAGCATCTCCTCGCTGACGTTCGGGATGTCGCGGGTGATCTCCTCCGGGCCGAGCTTGGTGTCCCGGGCGTCGACCTCGTGCTCCTCGATGTGGATCGAGGTGAGCACGTCCTGCTGCACGAGGCGCTGCGACAGGATGATCGCGTCCTCGTAGTTGTGGCCCTCCCAGGTCATGAACGCCACGAGCAGGTTGCGCCCGAGCGCCATCTCACCGTCGTCGGTGCACGGACCGTCGGCGATGACCTGGCCGGCCTCGACCCGGTCACCCTCGAAGACCACCGGCTTCTGGTTGACGCAGGAGCCGGCGTTGGAGCGGCGGAACTTGTGCAGCAGGTACGTCCGGCGGTGGCCGTCGTCCTGGTGGATGGTGATGTAGTCGGCGCAGAGGTCCTCGATCACCCCACCGACCTCGGCGACCACCACGTCACCGGCGTCGACCGCGGCACGGTACTCCATGCCCGTACCGACCAGCGGCGACTCGGCCTTGACCAGCGGCACCGCCTGGCGCTGCATGTTCGCGCCCATCAGGGCGCGGTTGGCGTCGTCGTGCTCCAGGAACGGGATCATCGCGGTGGCGACCGAGGTCATCTGCCGCGGCGACACGTCCATGTAGTCCACCGCGCCCGGCGCGACGTCCTCGGTCTCGCCGCCCTTCCGGCGGACCAGGACCCGGTCCTCGGCGAACGTGCCGTCGGCCCGCAGCGGGGCGTTGGCCTGCGCCTTGACGAACCGGTCCTCCTCGTCCGCGGTCAGGTAGTCGATCTGGTCGGTGACCCGACCGTCGACGACCTTCCGGTACGGCGTCTCGATGAAGCCGAACGGGTTGACCCGGGCGAAGGTGGAGAGCGCGCCGATCAAACCGATGTTCGGGCCTTCCGGCGTCTCGATCGGGCACATCCGGCCGTAGTGGGACGGGTGCACGTCACGGACCTCGAAGCCGGCGCGCTCCCGGGACAGACCACCCGGGCCGAGCGCGCTCAGCCGGCGCCGGTGGGTCAGGCCCGCCAGCGGGTTGGTCTGGTCCATGAACTGGGAGAGCTGCGAGGTGCCGAAGAACTCCCGGATCGCCGCCACCACCGGGCGGATGTTGATCAGGGTCTGCGGCGTGATCGCCTCGACGTCCTGGGTGGTCATCCGCTCGCGGACGACCCGCTCCATGCGGGAGAGGCCGACCCGGACCTGGTTCTGGATCAGCTCGCCCACGGTCCGCAGGCGCCGGTTGCCGAAGTGGTCGATGTCGTCGGCCTCGTAGCCGTCCTCACCGGCGTGCAGCCGGCAGAGGTACTCCACGGTGGCGACGATGTCGTCCTCGGTCAGGGTGCCGGTGGTGATCGGCACGCCCACTTCGAGCTTCTTGTTGAACTTGTACCGACCGACCTTGGCGACGTCGTACCGCTTCGGGTTGAAGAAGAGGTTGTCGAGCAGGGTCTGGGCGTTCTCGCGGGTCGGCGGCTCGCCGGGGCGCAGCTTGCGGTAGATGTCGAGCAGCGCCTCGTCCTGCCCGGCGATGTGGTCCTTCTCGAGCGTGGTCATCATCAGCTCGGACCAGCCGAACTTCTCGCGGATCTGCTCCGCCGACCACCCGATGGCCTTGAGCAGCACGGTGACGGCCTGACGCCGCTTACGGTCGATCCGGACGCCGACGGTGTCGCGCTTGTCGATGTCGAACTCCAGCCAGGCACCCCGGCTCGGGATGACCTTGACGCTGGAGAGGTCGCGGTCGGAGGTCTTGTCCGGCTGCTTGTCGAAGTAGACGCCCGGGGAGCGGACGAGCTGGCTGACCACGACCCGCTCGGTGCCGTTGATGATGAAGGTGCCCTTCGGCGTCATCATCGGGAAGTCACCCATGAACACCGTCTGGCTCTTGATCTCGCCGGTGGTGTTGTTGGTGAACTCCGCCGTCACGAAGAGCGGAGCGCAGTAGGTCAGATCCTTCTCCTTGCACTCCTCGATCGAGGCCTTCACCTCGTCGAAGCGCGGCGCCGAGAAGGAGAGCGACATGGTGCCGGAGAAGTCCTCAATGGGACTGATCTCGTCGAGGATCTCCGCGAGACCAGAACGTGCGTGCGGGTCGTCCGCCGACCGGCCCTGCCAAGCCTCGTTACCGACCAGCCAGTCGAAGGACTCGTTCTGGATGGCGAGGAGGTTGGGGACCTCGAGGTGTTCGGTGATCCTGCCGAAAGAGACTCGGCGGGGCGCGAAAGCGCTCGACGTACGACTGGTCTTCGCAGGGCGGGAAGCTGCCAAGATGCGTCCTTCCGAGGACCGGTGCTGCAGAACGGCTGGTACGCGTGCACTCCAATGGCCCCGTCAGAATTATCCATAATCGGACATTCCGAACAGGGGTCAAGTCGGAAGGCAGCGCAAACTAGCAGTGTAGCCGAAAGGCTAACCGCTGTCCAGCCCACCCCGCAGGTCGTCGCGGAACGCGCCTCGGGACCCTGGAACCGGGTCTCTCCGGGCCGCTCGGAACGCGTCGTTCCTGCCGGGCCGCTCAGGTCCTGCGGCGGTGCTACCGCTGCCATTACCCGAGTGGTGGCCGTTGCAAGCGCGGAAGGTCTTGCTGTGTGTCAGCGTGCCTGTCGGGTCGGTGTCGCGTCAAGGGCCGACCCTACGGGTGAGAACTTCTTTGCATCCGCGCCCGCCCCGTCGGTAGCCGTCAGGTTACCCCACCCCGGCACCGGACGCCCTGGTCACGCTGGTCCGACTGGGGGCCCACCAACGACGGCGGGCGGCGACCCGTAGCCGGATCGCCGCCCGTCGCGACGCGGTGTGTGCGCCGGCTCACTGAGCCGGACACCCGCCTGGTGGAGCCTCAGGTCACTTGAGGGTGACCTTGGCGCCCTCGCCCTCGAGCTTGGCCTTGGCCTTCTCGGCGGTCTCCTTGTTGACCTTCTCCAGGATCGCCTTCGGCGCGGACTCGACCGCGTCCTTGGCCTCCTTGAGGCCCAGGCCGGTCAGCTCACGCACGACCTTGATGACCTGGATCTTCTTGCCACCGTCAGCCTCGAGGACGACGTCGAACTCGTCCTTCTCCTCCTCGGCCGGAGCGGCGGCGGCACCACCGGCACCACCGGCGGCGGCCACGGCGACCGGGGCCGCGGCGGTGACCTCGAAGGTCTCCTCGAACTGCTTCACGAACTCGGAGAGCTCGATCAGCGTCATCTCCTTGAACGCGTCGAGCAGCTCGTCGGTGCTGAGCTTCGCCATGTCTGGCGTCCTTTCCTGAAAGGTTTACTAAGAACGTGGGTGCGCCGTGCGGCCTCAGGCCGCCTCGGCGCCCTCCTGCTCGCGCTTCTTGTCCGCCAGGGCAGCCGCCGCGCGGGCGGCCTTGGAGAGCGGAGCCTGGAACAGGGCCGCGGCCTTGCTCAGGTTGCCCTTCATCGCGCCGGCCAGCTTGGCCAGCAGCACCTCGCGGGACTCCAGGTCGGCGAGCTTCGTGACCTCGGCCGCGGTGATGGCCTTGCCCTCGAAGACACCGCCCTTGATGACGAGCTTCGGGTTGGCCTTCGCGAAGTCGCGAAGGCCCTTCGCCGCCTCGACGACGTCGCCCGAAACGAAAGTCAGCGCGGTAGGACCGGTGAACAGCTCGTCGAGGCCGGAGATGCCCGCGTCGGTCGCGGCACGCTTGGCCAGCGTGTTCTTCGCGACCGTGTAGGAAGTCTCCTTGCCGAGCGAGCGCCGCAGCTGGGTGAGCTGGGAGACCGTCAGACCACGGTACTCGGTGAGCACGGTCGCCCCCGCGGTGCGGAAGCTCTCGGTCAGCTCGGCGACGGCCGTGGCCTTGTCGGCCCGGATCGGCTTGTCCGCCATGTCCCTCCTCTCTCGTTACTCGGAGCTGGTCGCCGTCGTCGGGCCGGTGGGCCCTGGGACGGCGGCGGAGGCATCACGACAAACGAAAAGCCCCGGCGCAGGGCGCACGGGGCGAGAGACGGCAGATCGTCGTGGTCGGCGGACCACGGGACACACCGAAGTTTCGCTTACCGCCCTGCGCGGGCCGCCCGTCATCGCGGGACCTTCGACCGTGCCGAGGCACGGCGACCAGCGGTCTCTGGGTGGAACAACTCCGTCAGGTTACGTGACGTATCCGGTGGACACCAAATCGCCCCCACGTGCCCCGGGTCACTCCCCCGCCCTGCCAAGCCGGGAACAGCGCCGACAGGCCGGGAACGGCGCCACGGGACCGGAGGCAACACCACCGGCCCGGAACGGCGCGACGGGCCCCGCCAGGTCGTGGCGGGGCCCGTCGGGTCGACTGCTGCTCAGCCCTCGGCGCCGGACTCCTGGAGGTTCTTCACCACGTTGGGGTCGACCGGGACACCCGGGCCCATGGTGGTGGTCAGGGTGACCTTCTTGAGGTACTTGCCCTTCGCCGCGGACGGCTTGGCCCGCAGCACCTCGTCGAGGACCGCGGCGTAGTTGTCGACGAGCTGGCTCGCCGAGAAGGACGCCTTGCCGATGATCAGGTGCAGGTTGGAGTGCTTGTCCACCCGGAAGGCGATCTTGCCGCCCTTGATGTCCGTGACCGCCTTGGTGACGTCCATGGTCACCGTGCCGGTCTTCGGGTTCGGCATCAGGCCGCGCGGGCCCAGGATCCGCGCGATCCGACCGATCTTGGCCATCTGGTCCGGGGTGGCGATGGCGGCGTCGAAGTCCAGCCAACCGCCCTGGATCCGGGCAACCAGCTCGTCGGTGCCCACCTCGTCCGCGCCCGCCGCGACGGCCTCCTCGGCCTTCGCGCCGGCGGCGAAGACGATCACGCGGGCGGTCTTGCCGGTGCCGTGCGGCAGGTTGACCGTGCCCCGGACCATCTGGTCCGCCTTGCGGGGGTCGACGCCGAGGCGCATGGCAACCTCGACCGTGGCGTCGAACTTGGTGTTGGTGGTCTCCTTGGCGAGCTTGACCGCCTCGGCCGGGGTGTAGAGCTTCGAGCGGTCGATGACCTCGGCCGCCTTGCGGTACGCCTTGCTGCGCTGCATCTCTGGTTACTCCTGTGGTCTCTGGCGGGCCGCGCGACCGCGCGCCCTCCCACGATCGGGTCTGGTCGGAAGGTGACCGACGTCAGTCGGCGACGTTGAGGCCCATCGACCGGGCGGTGCCGGCGATGATCTTCTCGGCCTGCTCGATGTCGTTGGCGTTGAGGTCCGCCATCTTCTTCTCGGCGATCTCCCGGAGCTGGGCGCGGGTCACCGAGCCGACCTTCTCCTTGTGCGGGACGCCCGAGCCCTTCTGCACACCGGCGGCCTTGATCAGCAGCCGGGCGGCGGGCGGGGTCTTCAGCACGAAGGTGAAGGAGCGGTCCTCGTACACGCTGATCTCGGCGGGGACGATGTCGCCCCGCTGCGACTCGGTCTGCGCGTTGTAGGACTTGCAGAACTCCATGATGTTCACGCCGTGCTGGCCGAGCGCGGGGCCGACCGGCGGCGCCGGGGTGGCCTGGCCCGCCGGGAGCTGAAGCGTGAACGTCTTGACGAGCTTCTTCTTCGGAGGCATGTCTCTTCCTGGGGCTTGGAACTGGGAAAGGCGCCGGCCTCGGGCGCGCACGGTCAGCGCGGTGCGACGACGGCGACGTTCTAGGGTAGCGCAGCCACCCCGGCCCCTCCGGAAGAGGTCCGGCGGGGACGACGACCCCCGCCGGGAGCGGCCCGTCGGGGGTCGAGAACCACCTGCCGCCGGCGGCGGCTGCCCGCCGCCGGCGATCGGTCAGATCTTGGTGACCTGGTTGAAGTTCAGCTCGACCGGGGTCTCCCGGCCGAAGATCGACACCAGCACCTTCAGCTTCTGCTGGTCGGCGTTGATCTCGCTGATCGTGGCCGGCAGCGAGGCGAACGCGCCGTCGGTGACGGTGACCGAGTCACCGACCTCGAAGTCCAGGACCTTGACCTCGGGCTTGGCCTTCTTCTGCTCGGTCTCGACCGCCGGGGCCAGCCACTTGAGCACCTCGTCGAGGGAGAGCGGCGCCGGGCGGTCGGCCCGGTCGGTCGCCCCCACGAAGCCGGTGACCCCGGGGGTGTTGCGCACGCAGGAGTACGACTCGGCGGTCAACTCCATCCGGACCAGGATGTAGCCCGGGAAGACCTTGGCCTGGACCTGGGACCGCTTGCCGTTCTTGACCTCGACCTCTTCCCGGGTCGGCACCTCGACCTGGTAGATGTAGTCCTCCATGTCGAGGGACGTGATCCGGGTCTCGAGGTTGGTCTTGACCTTGTTCTCGTAACCGGCGTACGAGTGGACCACGTACCAGTCGCCCGGCGCGTACCGCAGCTTCTGCCGCAGCTCGGCGACCGGGTCGTAGTCCTCGGCCGGCTCGGGCTCGGTGGTCGGGAATTCCGGCTCGCTGGCGGCCCCGACCGACTCGTCACTGGCCGCCGTCGCCACCGTGGACTGGTCGTCCGTGGTTCCGGCGGTCTCGTCGTACTCAGGCACGCTCGCTCACTTCCGTCACTATCGGCTCAGTCAGCCGGTCAGCTGGGGTTGCCGAAGACCCACAGCACGCCCTTCGCGAAGGCGAAGTCGAGCCCGGCCACGATCGTCAGCATCACCGTGACGAACACGACCACCACGGCGGTGTAGGTCAGCAGCTCCTTGCGGGTCGGCCAGATGACCTTACGCAATTCGGCCACGACCTCGCGGAAGAACCGCGCCACCCGGCCGAAGAGGCCCACCCGGCCACTGTCCGCCTTGGTCTTCGGCTTGCTGTCCGCCGACTCGGCCTTGGCGGCCTTCGACCGGGTCGCGGTGCCGCCGCGCGATACCGGCTCGTCCGCGCCGGTGGCGTCGGCATCGGCCACATCGTCGCCGGCGGTCTCGTCGACGACGTCGTCGTTCTCGTTCAGACGGTCGTCGCCGGCGTCCTCGCCGCGCCGCTTGTTATCGGCCACTTCGCCCTCCGTCGCGGGAAATCGGGTCGTACGCCGGGTGGCGTACGCGGCGCTGGTCACGCCGGCCGGACCAACCGTCCCGCGACGGGCCGCGGCCGGCGGACCGACCGGAAGGGCCCCGACGCCTCGGAGCCACCCGCCGATACCACCACCACGGGCCGGACGCCGCTGGAGGGCGGCGCGACCCACGGAACGGTCAGGCCTGAGGCGCAGGGGTGACAGGACTTGAACCTGCAGCCTGCGGTTTTGGAGACCGCTGCTCTGCCAATTGAGCTACACCCCTATGTGCGGCAACGCGCACCCCACCCGGTCGTGCAGGACCGTGCGGGGGTCACATGCCCCACGGCGGACCAGTGTACGGGTACCAGCACGACTTTCCCAACCGGTCTCCCCCACACGCGTGGCGAAGCCGCCTCAGCCGCGCGTCCGCACCGTCGCCCGCGCCTGCGAGAGGACCTTCTCCCCCTGGCAGACGGCGGTCACATCGAGCCTGGTGAGACCATCCTCGGTGACCTCCCGGACCTTCGCCGACACCTCGATCTCGGTGCCCTCGTCGTCGTTCGGGACCACGACCGGCCGGGCGAAGCGGACCCCGTACTCGACCACCGCGTCGGCGGTGCCGGCCCACTCCGTCAGCGCCCGGCCGACCAGCGCCATGGTGAACATCCCGTGGGCGATCACCCCCGGCAGGCCGACCGAGGTGGCCACCCGGTCGTTCCAGTGGATCGGGTTGAAGTCGCCCGACGCGCCCGCGTAGCGGACCAGGTCCGCCCGCGTCACCCGGTACGTCCTGACCGGCAGCTCCATCTCAGCCCTCCCCGCGTACGACGATCTTGGACCACATGGTGACCACCGGCTCGCCGGCCGTCGTGACGACCTCGGTACGGGTGGTCAGGAAGTCGTGCCCGCCGCGCTGGGTGATCTCCTCGATGGTGAGGTGGCAGACCAGTTCGTCCCCGGCGACCACCGGGCGGACGTAGGCGAACCGCTGGTCGCCGTGGACCACCCGGCTGAAGTCGACGCCCAGCTCCGGGTCGGTGAAGACCCGCTGGCTGGCCCGCTCGGAGACCACCACGGGAAAGGTCGGCGGGGCCACCACGTCGGGGTGGCCCAGCGCGCGGGCGGCATCCGGGTCGTGGTGGGCCGGGTCGGCGGCGCCGATCGCCGTGGCGAACTCGCGGATCTTTTCTCGGCCCACCTGGTAGGGGGCGGTCGGCGGGTATGTCCGGCCGACGAAGGACGGGTCCATGGGCATGCCGAGAACCTACAACGGGCCCGACACGCCTCCGCACCCGTGACCGGGCCCGCCGGCCGGTCGCCACGCCGACCGCCGCTGGCGGTGGCCGGTGGCCGGTGGCCGGTGGCCGGGAACACGAAACGCCGACCCGGGTCGGACGTGCGGCGGTGCCGCGCGTCCGTTCCGGATCGGCGTTCGAGGGTCGCCGGCTCGGGCCGGCGCAGACTCAGCGGGTCTCGCGGTGCAGCGTGTGCTTGCCGTCCCGGGGGCAGAACTTCTTCAGCTCGATGCGGTCCGGGTCGTTACGGCGGTTCTTGCGCGTGATGTAGTTGCGCTCCTTGCACTCCACACACGCCAAAGTGATCTTCGGCCGGACATCGGTCGCCTTCGCCACGGCGGAGTGCCTTCCTCGCTAACGGACACAACTACAGCGCATCAGCGTACGCGTTGACGACGCGGACACGCAAAGCGGGCGCCTGTGGCGCCCGTCCCAACGACCACCGGGAACGTACCCAGAGGCCGAAAGTAGCGGTGGCCGGACTTGAACCGGCGACACAGCGATTATGAGCCGCTTGCTCTGCCATCTGAGCTACACCGCCGCGGGTGGGTCCAGCCGGACCCGTTGAGCCCCCTTACGGAATCGAACCGTAGACCTTCTCCTTACCATGGAGACGCTCTGCCGACTGAGCTAAGGGGGCCTGCGCGATCTCCCCGGGGGGCGCGCACGGGTAAGAGTACACGGCCCGGACCCGGAGGTGAAATCGGATCCCCCGCTCACCGCCGCCGGGCGCGTCCCCGCAGGTCAGCGCAGTCGCAGCGGCACCCGGAAGGGCGCTGAGGGCGGTCGGAGGCACCCCCGGGCGCACCCGGTCGGAGCCGGCACAGGCCGCACCTCCCGGCCGACAGCGGCCCAGGAAGCATCGGCCCGGCCGACAAGCGGCCACGGCAGCACGAGAGAGGCCGAGGCGAGCCAGGGGCACCCGGACCGGCCGGCCAGCGGCTCGCGCCGGGGACGTCGGAAGGCCGGGGAGGTGGCGACAGGCGCCCCGGAGCCGGAAGGGGGCAGCAGGAGCGCCGGGCGGGGTCAGCCGTGGATCAGGTCACGGCCCGGAGGCGGGGCAGGTCCAGGATGCCCACCGCGTCCGGCTCGGCCTGGGCGCTGAACCAGGCCGCCAACCGCTCGTACGGCAGCGGGCGGCTGAACAGGAAGCCCTGGCCGATCTCGCAGCCGATGTCCTGGAGCAGTTCCAGGGTCAGCTCGCTCTCCACCCCCTCGGCCACCACCGTGAGGCCGAACTGCTGGGAGAGGGTCACCACCGCGTTCACGATGGCCAGGTCGCCGGGATCGGTCGCCATCCCCTGGACGAACGCCCGGTCCACCTTCACCTCGTGCACCGGCAGCCGCCGCAGGTACGCCAGGGAGGTCGCGCCGGTGCCGAAGTCGTCGAGCGAGAGCCGTACGCCGAGGTCCCGCAGCCGCCGCAGGGTCGGGATCGGCCGGTCGGTCCCGTCGAGCACCCCGGACTCCCGGATCTCGAAGGTGAGCCGGTGCGGCGGCACGCCGTACTCGGTGAGCAGTTCGCGTACCCGCTCGGGGAAGTCGCGGTCGGTGAGCGTCCGGGCGGCGAGGTTGACCGAGACGGCGAGGGGCTGCTCGGCGTGCGACCAGTCCCGGCTGCGCCGCAGCCCCTCCCGCAGCACCAGCTCGGTCAGCCGGCCGAGCTGTCCGGTGTGCTCGGCCACCGCGACGAAGTCCTCCGGCGCCACCGCCCCGTGCGTCTGGTGCTCCCAGCGGGCCAGGCACTCCACACCGACCAGCCGGCGGTCCCGCAGGGTGACCTTCGGCTGGAAGTAGACCTGCACCTCACCCTCGTCGAGTGCGCGTCGCAGGTCGCCGGCGAGGCCGAGCCGGTGCAGCGACGGCGACTCCAGCGCCGGGCTGAACACCTGGACGTTGCCCGGTACGGACTTGGCCGCCATCGCGGCCAGGTCCACCCGTTGCAGCAGGGTCGCCGCGTCGCTGCCGTGGTCCGGGTGCACCGCGACCCCGACCGCGGTGTCGACGTCGAGGGTCAGCGGGTCGAAGACCATCTCGTCGCGGATCTGCTCGCGCAACGTGCCGGCCAGTTCGACGGCCGCCTCGACGTTCTCCAAGCGCAGGGTGACCACGAACTCGTCGCCACCGGCCCGGCCGACCAGGGCGGCCGACGGCGCGCAGGACCGCAGCCGGTCGGCGACCTCGGCGAGGACCTTGTCCCCGGCGGCGTGCCCGAGCGTCTCGTTGACCTGCCGCAGCCCGTCCACGTCGAAGAGCAGCACGGCGACCACCTCGCCGGGCGCCCGGATCTTCACCGCCTCGTCCAGCGCGGCGGTGATCCGACGCCGGTTGGGCAGCTTGGTCAACGCGTCGTGGTACGCGTCGTGCCGCAGCCGGTCGACCAGCCGGGAGTTCTCCAGCGCCACCGCCGCGTGCGCCGCCACCGTCTCGAAGACGGGGATGTCGTCGGCGGTGAAGTGGTTCGGGTCGCCCAGCCGGTTGGCCACCTCCAGGGTGCCGATGACCACCTGACCGGAGCGCAGCGGCAGGATGATGACGTCCTTGACCCGTTCGGCCCGCAGGCAGGCCCGCAGGTCGGGCTCGCCGCGCAGCCGGGCGCCCACGGCGACCATCCGCGCCTCGCGCAGCGCCCGTTCCCGCAACTCCGCCGGCGTGACGGCGACGTCCAGCAGGCCGGTGTCGTCCTCCCGGGCGGTCAGCAGGAACTCTGGGTGGCGTCCCTGCGCCGGGAGCCAGAGGGTGGCGTACTCCGCCTGCATCAGGCCCCGGACCCGGCCGAGCAGGGCGTCGACCAGGGTGCCGTCGTGCCCGCTCTCGGTCATCGCCCGGGTGAGCTGGTACAGGTCGGCCAGCGTCCGGTGCTGGCGCAGGAACTGGGTGTACGAGCGGTACACCAGGACGAGGGCCAGCGCGAACGCCGCGAGCAGGACGATGCTCCACGGGTTGGTGACCAGCGTGATCAGGATGAGCAGCCCGATCACCACGTTGATGATCCCGGCCAGCAGGATCGGCGGCGAGCTCCGGATGAGCTGCCGACCGGCCTGCCACCCCTGCACCACGGCGATCACGGCGACCACGGCCGCCTGGGTGACCAGCGTGTGCACGCTGGTGGCGAGGAAGAGGGTGCCCCACGTCGCCGGGCCGACCCCGTCCGGCTCGGGCAGGGCCAGCAGGACCGTCTCGGCCAACGACGTCCCGGCCGCCGCGAGGACGATGTTGAACCAGAACTTGACCGGGGCGAGCTTGCGCCGGATCTGCACGATCAGCGTGGCGACCGTGTAGGCCAGCACCACCGACAGCGGTGGCAGCAGGTAGAAGGCCACCACCAGGGGTATCTCGGCCAGCAGCAGGCCGAGGGCCTGCCGCCGGACGACGATGTTGATGGTGGGCATCGCGGCGGCGACCATCACCGCCAGCATTCCCAGGGTGGTCAACCACTCCCCAACCACCGGTCGGGCGACCAGGGCCAGGACGGACGAGCAGAAGACCGCGATGAGCGCGAGGGGGCCGGTGACCAACCAGGCGTTCTCGATCGACCGACGCGAACGGGGCCGGCGCTCAGCCATCCCGCCCCCTCTGACGCTCACCGTGGGATCCAGTCAGCCGGCCTGAGCCGACCTGACCGACAGGGTATCGAACGGTCACATGCGGTGACGGCATGTGCCACTCGACGCTGTTCTGGGTTTCCATCACTGCGCCCGAGAGGACCCCCAGGGCAGCAAGAGCGAGGAGGGAGCCGATGATACGGCCCAACCTTCGACCAGACATGTTCGCTCCTGTCACGAGTCCGTCAGAGAAGGCGGAGGTTCCACGATGGTGCCACACGGCATGCAGGCGTAAAAGCGGAGAGGACCGCTCCCCAGGGCCCCGGCTGACTAATTCATCCGTTCGACGCCCGTGACCACCTCTCCGGCCCAGATGCCTGTCACCGCAGGTCCGTCGGCTGCTACAGAAGCTGCAAATTGCGACCTCACCCTCGAACCGCGCGGATCACCGAACCCCTGCATCTGCACCTGCGTTCGCATCTGCAGCTGCACTTGCACCACATTGGACGCTGTTCTGGGGTACCTTCACCGCCGGCTGTCGCATCATTGATAACAGCGGCCATTCGACCGCAATGCGCATTATGCGCAACTGCGCCTCGGCGTCCGTCCGGATCGCCGGAAGCCGCAGCCAGCAACCGCCGGCACCCGGCCAGCCCGGAGACCCCGGGGCCCCACCCGAGCCCACCCCCCGGGCCCACAACCGCCCAAAGGGTACGGCCGCCCCGCAACCGGTTCGGCCACCGCACAGCGCGCTTGTCCGAATAGCCCACTCCCTGGTGAGCGGGGTGACGCGGGCCGGGAAGCAAGGCGGCCCCAGCCGACCGCCGAAGCCCAGTGCGCCGCAGCCCGGCTCGACGGTGTCACGACCGGTCGGGTGGCCGGACCAGCCGCGCCGGGCGGGCCGGGTACCGGTCGCGGGCTATGGGGTCGCCGCCGGTGACAGGTCCGCCGGACAGTCCTTGACGTGGTAGACGTACCGGGCGCCGGCACGGTCGGACCAGGACACCTCGAAGCGGACGCAGGTCGTCACCGTCGCCCCCTCCGCCCACACGGTGTTGGTGGAGCTACGGGTGAGCGCGGCGTCGACCCAACCGACCACCGGCCCCGCCTCGGCCATGCCCGGGACACTCCCCGAACCGAGCACCTGCGCGCCCGCCTCCGCCAGCCGCCCGCGCAGGTAGCGGACGGATCCGTCGCCGAGGTCACCGCGGCTGATCGCGGCGACCTCGGCGTCCCGGACGTACCGCTGCGCATCCGCCAGCGCCGCGTCCCTGGCGTCCCGCCGGCCCCGGTCGATCCCGTCGGCGCAGCCGACGAGGGTGAGCGCGGTGACCGCCAGCACCAGACCGACCCGGCGGCAACGCGGGTTCGCCGGTCCGCTGCGGTGCCACCGTGGTCCGTGTCGGCTCATGACCGCGAGCGTATCGATGCCAGGCACCATCCGAATGCCGAGATCTCAGCGAACACGTCGAAAGAACAGCCTCGTCGACTCCACGGTGTCGTCGCGCACGCCGGTCGCCCGATTGGTGTGGACGGGGCCGCCGGAAAGGCGCCCAGGCCACTCTGCCCCGGTTGAATATGTCAGCGACAACGAAGGCTCCCTGGCGGACCATGTACCGGTGCACGATGCCCTCGCTCGCCTCCAGGACGCTGCGGCCCTGTGGAGCACCAACCCGAGCACGGCGGCGGACGTGATCGGGGCCGCCTGCGACTGCCTCACCGCAGACGTGGACAGCCCCACGCTCCGGATCGTCGCCGGCATCTCGCCGACGAAAGGCAGCGAGAGTGACGACCTGCGGCGTTGGCTCGACGTCGCCCTCACGGAACTCTCGCTGACCTATTACCGGGAGGGCAGCCGAGAGGGCGAAGAGGAAGCGCTCCGGATCATGGCCCGTCGACTGCTCGCACAGAGCATCACGCCTCGCGACCTCACCTCCTGGGCGTACTGGTCCACCACCTGGGATGGCACTCCCCTGGCGGCCGACCTGATCGCCCTCGACAACGCCTATCACTACGTTGATGCGGTCTACGACGGGAATCGATACCCCAGCACGATGGCCGAGGATGTCGACGACGACGTCATCGCCGAGGCACGGCGGCTGACCGGTGACCCTCCGACAATCGAAAAGACTGAACCACGGCCCTTATCCGAGGGGTGACAGACTGATGTGGAGAGCCTGCCGTGCAAACCTGCCCACGACCAGTACGTGATTGGCTGAACTCAGCCGGACGCGGCCGGCTCGATGGCAACGGCCACCAGTCACCGCACGTCCCACCATCTGCCCACGTCCGAGGTGTGCGGGTTAGTAGAACATCAAGCGGCACCCCGAGATGATCACCGCCAGGGTGGCGACTCCCCAGACGATGTTCCGACCGGTGCCGGCCCAGAACAGGTAGGCGACCTGAGCGACCAGGAAGATCGATGTCAGCGCCAGGTCGACGAACAGCAGCACGATCGTAAGCGCCAAGCGCACCAGGAACCAGACGAAGCCCAGTCCGCACCACTTGCCAATGGTCGAGTCGTCGTAGGCCCAGCGCGTAAACACGAAGGGCTTATACAGGGAGGAGTCCCAGCCCTTGTCCCATTTTGCGCCCACCTTGGACCAGTACGAGTCACCACCCTCCTTGACCGCCGCTTGACCTACCCGCTTGAACTGAACTTTTTTGACCGCACCGTCGGTGACGTCGATCAGGACCTGCCCGTCTTTCACCTGAATCGTGCTGCTTCCGTTGACGACCACCGTAAGCTGATCGCCGACCGCGCGAACCCTGAAAACCTTGTCGAAACCGGACTTTCCCTTCTTTTGGTCACGAAGCAGGACATATATTTCATCCTTACTCCGCGACGGCAGGGAGTACTGGGCGCCGATCGAAAACTCACCGATAGGGGTGACGACACCTGTATCACCCTCGACCGCCACACCATCTGGCCCGACCGTCAAGGCCACCGGCAGCATCGCAGGCTTGTAACGGACCTTGCCGGAGGTCTCTGGATCACAGCCGGTGAGCGCCATGCACAGAAAAGCGAGGGCTACCCATACAGCACGATCGCGTGTCGAACGTCGACGAGGACTCAGCAGACCCGGGGGACGAGGCGTCAACGGCACCCCTTTCCGCGTGGCGGCCCCTACGATCAACGCACACCGCCCGCTTGACCTGCACAGACTGACGCCAATCCAACTACTACACGCAGCCACATGGTTACGAGTGTCTCGCAGGCGGTCAAGAAGCCTTGCGCAGCCTCTGACGTTGCCAGGATCCGAGCGCGTCACTGATCTTGTCGTTCATGGCGTCGTCTCCCCCGTCAAAGTGGTTGGCGTAGACGCGGAAAAGGACGGCGACGCCGTGGCCCAGACGGCGGGCGACCTCGGTCGGCAGGACACCGGCGGTTCAGCCAGGGGGAGCCCGCCGCGTGCCAAAGATCGTACGGGCGACGGACGAGCGGGAGGCAATCGGCGATTCGGTCGGCACCTTCTCGCAGGCGAGCTTCCACCGGCGGTCGTACACCGATTCGGAG
The DNA here is from genome assembly GCF_001567585.1 of Micromonospora rosaria. Classification (GTDB taxonomy): domain Bacteria; phylum Actinomycetota; class Actinomycetes; order Mycobacteriales; family Micromonosporaceae; genus Micromonospora; species Micromonospora rosaria. The sequence continues at coordinate 39,197 of NZ_LRQV01000004.1, read as the reverse complement.
AGCGGATCGCCGTGCAGGCCCCGGGAAAACCGGCCATCCGGACCGATGCCGTGGTTGTCGACGTGCGCGCAGAGCAACTCGACGAGCCGGGGCGGGATCGGAACGGTACGCGTCTCGGATCTTCCCCAGTCCTTGAGGCCACCTGGAGGAATGCCTGGTTGCGGTGCGGGCGGGAAGCCGGCCGGCGGTGAGCACCGGCCGCCGCCGCCCGTACGGCTAACCAGAAGCCTCGACGACCACCAGGCGGTACGGAAGCCGACCGGGTCGACCTGATCCCGGATCGAGGGCTTCCGGCTGCCGCACTAGTCCAGGACCGGGACTGGCTTGCCACTGGCCTACCTACCGCAGCCGAGTCGCACCGGACGCAGCTCCTCAGCCGCCCACAGCCCGCCCGGCCCGCACGACCCCAGCCAGCCCTACCAACACCGGCCCGAAAGCCGTCACCGGGCCGCCCAGCCGGCAAGATCGACCTGCCCACCGCCAGTCGTGATCGACTGGACTCAACCGGACCCGGCTAGATCAACGACAACGGCCCCTGATCAGCATCTCTGCTGGTCAGGGGCCGTGTTCGCACCTGGTGGCGGGTAGAGGATTCGAACCTCTGAAGCTTTCGCGACGGATTTACAGTCCGCTCCCATTGGCCGCTCGGGCAACCCGCCAGGGCGTACCGTCGCGCGGTGCGCGGCGGCGGATGCAAGGATAGCGGTTCCCTCCGGGCCCACCGCAACCGGGTACGGTCAGGGGGTTCCGCCCGCCGGCCGGCGGGCGACCGTCCGTACCGAGACCGCCAGACAGCAGGAGCATGAGCATGGCAGCGAACCCGTCGTTCGACATCGTGAGCAAGGTCGACCGGCAGGAGGTCGACAACGCCCTCCGTCAGGCGGAGCGGGAGCTCTCGACGCGGTTCGACTTCCGGGGCACAGGCGCCGAGATCACCTGGTCGGGTGAGGAGACGATCGGCCTCCAGGCGGAGACCGAGGAGCGGGTCCGGGCCGCCCTGGACGTGTTCAAGGAGAAGCTGGTCAAGCGGAACATCTCGCTGAAGTCGCTGGACGCCGAGGACCCCCGGCCGTCCGGCAAGATCTTCAAGATCGACTGCAAGGTCGTCCAGGGCATCGAGTCGGAGAAGGCCAAGGCGATCAGCAAGAAGATCCGGGACGAGGGGCCGAAGGGCGTCCAGGCACAGATCCAGGGCGACCAGCTCCGGGTGACCGGCAAGAAGAAGGACGACCTCCAGGCCGTCATCTCGCTGCTCAAGGCCGAGGACTTCGGGATCGCCCTCCAGTTCACCAACTACCGCTGACACCCGCCGCGACGCCGACACACGGCTGAGCCCCACCGGGTCACCGGCACCCGGTGGGGCTCGCCCACGTCCGGAGCCAGACGCCGGCAGGACCAGAAGCGGGCAGGACCAGACGAAGAGGATCAGACGCCGAGACCGGCGGCGACCGCCTCGTCGTAGGTCGTGGCGAGCGGTCCGGGCCGCAGGTTCAGCGCCCGCAGGATCCGGTGGTGCTGCACCTCGGCCAGCGGTTCGGGGCCGGCGAGCGCCGCCTCCAGCGTCACCTCGTCGACCGGGGCGACGCCCAGCGGTACGAACGCGGCCGGGTCGGCGCCGTAGGGGCCGGTGGGCAGGGTGGCGCCCGGCGGGTACGGCCGGCCGAGCATGTCGAAGAGGATCTCGTTGTCGTCGTCGTCCCAGGCTTCCTCGTGGTGACTCTGTTCGGAGAGGTAGTCGTGGTAGCCACGACCGTCCCGGAACAGTCGGGCCACGACCACGTCGGAGTCGAAGACGTCGAACGCGGCGGCCACGGCACCGGCCGGCCGGCTGAGCAGCCGGGCCAGTTCCTCGGTTTCCGCGTAGCCGCCGTCCGCCGGGGCCGGTACCACCGCCCAGCGGCGCTCCCCGACCGGGACGACCACGGCCCGCTGACCGGACTCGGTGACCGCGGCGCGGACGTCGGTGAGGTCACCGGCGGCGAGAATGGTCTGGTAGCTGCTGCCCACGTCCGGAGAGCGTAACGGCGACGGATCCGCCCCGCCCGCAGCCCCGGACGACGGCCGGACCGCCCCGGGTCAGGCCGGCTCGGGGGCGAGGACGTCGTCGGGGCGTACCGCGGAACGGGACTCGGCGCGGGCGACGGGGCCGGCGGGCAGCGCGGCGACCAGGGCCCCGACGGCGACCGCCGACCCGGCGAAGAGGAACGCGCCGGGCACGCCGCCGGCGTGGTCGACGATCATCCCGGCGATCGCGCCGCCGGCCGCGCTGGCCCCCACCGACATGGTCACCACCCAGGTGTACGCCTCGTTGAGCATGCCGTTCGGGGTGATCCGGCCGACCAGGGTGTTCTCCAGGGTCAGCGCGGGGGCGATCAGCGCGCCCCCGACGATCAGGGCCACGCCCAGCGCGACCGGGCCCGGCATCACCGCGAAGACGGCGAAGGAGCCGGCCACCCCGGCGAGCAGCCAGGCGAACTGGCGGGTCATGTTCCGGGCGGGCGCCCGGGTGCCGAACCAGAAGCCCCCGGCGGCGCTGCCCACGCCCCAGACGGCGAGCAGCACCCCGGCCAGCCCTTCGGCGTCCCCGCCCCCGGCGTGCCCGGTGGCGTACGCCGGGACGGTCACCCCGGCCGCGCCGAACGCGACTCCGAGGCTGGCCACGCAGACCAGCAGCGCCGGGAAGCCCGGGACGCCGAGCGGGCCGAGCCCTCGGGCCTGGTGCTCGCGCGGGTGCGGACGCCAGCCGCGCATCACCCGGCCGAGCGCCACCACGCTCGTGCCGACCAGGGTGACCACGGCCGCGCCGAGCAGTGCGGCGGAGGCGTCGGCGAGGAGCACGAAGGCCGCCACGAGCAGCGGCCCGAGCACGAAGACCACCTCGAAGAGGGTGGTCTCGGCGGCCAGGGCGGTGTTGCGCAGGTGGTACCGGCCGGTGGTCGGGGCGGTCAGGTCGTTCCAGGCGCCCCGGATGGCGGCGGTGAGCGGCGGGTACGTGGCCCCGGCCACCGCCGAGGCCAGGTAGATCGAGGTCAGCGCGCCCGACCCGGAGCGGCTGGTCAGCAGCAGGGCGACCAGGGCCAGCGGGTGGGCGACGGCGGTGACCAGCAGGACCGGGGTGGGGCCGAGCCGGTCGGCGACCCGGCCAGCGACCGGGCTGAGCGCGGCACCGGAGAGCGCGTAGATCCCACCGGCGACGGCGGCGAGGGAGTACCGCCCGGTGACCTGTTCCACGACGAGCAGCAGGGCCAGCGGCGTCATGCCGATGCCGAGCCGGCCGATGATGCCGGTGATCAGCAGTACGGGTGCCCCGGGGATCCGCCACACGCCCAGGTAGCGACCGACTGCGGCCACGACGGCCCCCCTTGTGTGTAATGAGCGCAAGACCGTACGACCCTAACGCCGACCTTCCGGCGGGGAAACGGTTTTCTGCCTCACACCCGAGCCACCCGCGCCCGGTGGAGACCGGACGCGGGTGGCGGGTGGGGTTACCGGGACGGGTCGAGGGTCAGCGCTGGAAGCGGACCGGGCCGCTGTTGGCGGCCAACTGCTCCAGCCGGCGGACCCGCTCCTCCATCGCCGGGTGGGTGGCGAACAGGGCCGCCACCCCGCCACCCTTCTTGAACGGGTTGTCGATCATCAGGTGGGCGGTGCTGGTGAGCTGTCCCTCGGCGGGCAGGGGCCGGGCCTGGGTACCCCGGTGGATCTTGCGCAGGGCGCTGGCCAGGGCCAGCGGGTCCCCGGTCAGCTCGGCCCCGGAGGCGTCCGCCTGGAACTCCCGGCTCCGGCTGATCGCCAACTGGATCACCGTGGCCGCGATCGGGCCCAGGATGATCGTCAGCAGCAGCACCAGCGGGTTGGGACCGTTCTCGTCCCGGCCGCCGAGCGGGATGAACAGGGCCAGGTTCGCCAGCATGGTGATGATGCCGGCCAGGCCGGCGGCCACGCTGGAGATCAGGATGTCCCGGTTGTAGACGTGGGACAGCTCGTGCCCGATCACGCCCCGCAACTCACGGTAGTCGAGGATCTGGGTGATCCCCTGCGTGACGCAGACCGCCGCGTGCTGCGGGTTCCGCCCGGTGGCGAACGCGTTGGGCTGGGCGGTGGGGCTCACGTAGAGCCGGGGCATCGGCTGGTCGGCCTGGGTGGCCAGTTCCCGCACCATCCGGTACAGCTCGGGGAACTGTGCCTCGCTGACCGGTTGCGCCCCCATCGAGCGTAGTGCGATCTTGTCGGAGAAGAAGTAGCTGACGCCGTTCATCAGCAGGGACACGACGACGGCGATGACCAGTCCGCCACTGCCGCCGAACCAGTAGCCCACCGCCAGGATCAGCGACGTGAGCAGCCCGAGCAGCGCGGCGGTCTTCAGACGGTTGTGGTGCACGTTGTCTCCTTCGGTGCACGGACCGGACGCCGATCCGCTGACCGGTTCAACAAACCGGTACCCCACCACAGTCCGTCTAATGACTGAGAGTTACCTGGGAGCGGCCAGATCCAGCACCAGTTGCGGGGCGAGACCGACCACCACCGCCACCACCGTCGCCACGGCCAGCACCACCAGCACCGTCCGTGCCCCCGCCCCGACGACCGGTCCCCCGGCGACGGCAGCGCCCACCTGCCCGGGAGCACCCGCCGGCGCGGCGGCGGTGGCCGGGGCCGGGTCGGGGGCGTACAGGGTGGCGACCACCCGCAGGTAGTAGGCGAGCCCGACGACCGCGTTCAGCGCCACCACCAGGGCGAGCCAGCCCGCCTCGCCGGCCAGCAGCGACCGGACCACGGTCACCTTCGCGAAGAGCCCGGCCAGCCCCGGGGGCAGTCCGGCCAGCCCGACCAGCGCCAGCCCGAACGCCGCCGCCACCCAGGGCCGTCGCCGGGCCGCGCCGCGCAGGTCCGCGATCGTGCCACCGTCCGCGCCGGCCGGGCGCAGGGCCACCACCGCCGCGAACGCGCCCAACTCCAGCACCACGAAGAAGACCGCGTACGCCACCGCCGCCGCGTACGCCGCCGTGCGGGCCTCCTCGGCGCGACCGGCGGCCAGCGCCAGCGCGCCCAGCGGGGCCAGGATGTACCCCGCCTGGGCCACCGAGGACCAGGCCAGCAGCCGGACGGTACGGCGCTGTCGCAGCGCCACCAGGTTCCCCACGGTCATCGTCAGCACCGCGAGCAGGGCGAGCACCGGCCCGGTCACGGTGGCCGGCAGCGCGTGCTGGACCACGGCGAGCAGGGCCACCACGCCACCGAACTTCGACGCCGTGGAGAGGTACGCGGCCACCGGCACCGACGCGCCGTCGTAGGTGGCCGGCGCCCAGGCGTGGAACGGTACCGCCGCGACCTTGAAGGCCAGCCCGAGCACCACCAGGGTCACGGCGGCGCTCGCCAGCGGCAGGTCGAGCAGGTCGGGTCGCTCGGCGAAGAGCGCGCCGAGCCGGTCCAGGTGCAGCCCGCCGGTGACCGCGTAGAGCAGGGCGGCGCCGAGCAGGGTCAGCGTGGTGGCGACCACGCTCACCACGAAGAAGGTGACCGCCGCCTCGGCGCTGGCCAGGCTGCCCCGGCGCAGGCCGACCAGCACGTAGATCGGCAGGGTCAGCGTCTCCAGCGCCACGATCAGCGTGATCAGGTCGCCGGCCGCGCCGAGCACCACCCCGCCGGTCATCGAGCAGGCCAGCAGGAAGGCGTACTCCCCCACCGGGGCGGCACCGGCGCGCAGCAGCGGGCCGGAGAGCCCCAGCACACCGAGGGCGAGCAGGGCGAACACCACGGCCACCAGGGCGGCCCGGTCGCCGAGGACGTACGAGCAGTCGGTGCCGACGCAGAAGGTCCGCCGGGTCGGGCCCGCGCCGACCACGGCCGCGCCGACCGCCGTGCCGGCGGCACCGAGGGCGGCCACCACCAGTGTCACCCGACCCCGGCCCACCAGCACGTCGGCCAGCAGCACCAGCACGGCCGTCCCGGCGGCCAGGTACGCCGGCAGCAGCGCCACGTGGTCGATGCTCTGGACGAGGCTCCCGGTCATCGCAGCACCTCCACCAGGGCGGCCACCGGGGCGTCGGCGACGCCGAGGACCAGGGTCGGGGCCAGGCCGATGGCCAGGGCCAGCAGCACCAGCGGCGCCCACGCGGTCAGTTCGGCCCCGGCCAGCCCGGGAGCGACCCGCCCGACCGCCGGGCTGGGCCGCCCGTGGGTCACCCGGCGCAGCAGCCGCAGCAGATACGCGGCGGTGAGCGCCCCGCCGAGCGCGGCCAGCACGGCCAGGGTGGTCCAGAACGCCCCGCCCACCTGCACGGCGGCGACCACGGCCAGCGCCTCGCCCCAGAACCCGGCCAGGCCGGGCAGGCCGAGGGAGGCGATCGCGGCGAAGGCGAGCAGCCCGGCGAGCCGGGGCGCGGTCTCCCGTAGCCCGGACAGCTCGGCCAGCGAGCCGGTGCCGGTGCGGTCCTTCACCGCCCCGGCCAGGAAGAACAGCAGCCCGGTGATCACCCCGTGGGCGACGTTGCCGATCAGCGCCGCCTGCAGGCCGGTGGCGGTGAGGGTGGCGATGCCGAGCAGCACGAACCCCATGTGCCCGACGCTGGAGTACGCGATCAGCCGTTTCAGCTCGGTCTGGGCCAGGCAGACCAGGGAGCCGACCAGGATCGCCGTCACGGCCAGCGCGCCGAGCACCGGGGCCGCCCAGCGGGCCCCCTCCGGGGCCACCCCGACCGCCACCCGGATCAGCCCGTACGTGCCCATCTTGAGCAGTACCCCGGCGAGGACCACGCTGCCGACGGTGGGGGCCTGGGTGTGCGCGTCGGGCAGCCAGGAGTGCAGCGGCCAGAGCGGGCTCTTCACCGCGAACGCCAGCCCGAGCAGGACGAACGCGGCGAGCTGGGTGCCCCGGGACAGCCCGGCCCCACCGGTCAGCGCGACGAGGTCGGCGGTGCCGGCGGCGGCCACCACGACGTAGACGCCGACCAGCAGGAGCACCGAGCCGAAGAGGGTGTAGAGGGCGAACTTGCGGGCCGCCGCCCGCGCCGCGTCCCGGGCCGACGGGCCGCCCGGCACCGCGCTGCCGCCCCAGCCGGCGATGATCGCGTACATCGGCAGCAGGACGACCTCGAAGAAGAGGAAGAAGAGCACCAGGTCCAGGGCGAGGAAGGTGCCCAGGATGCCCACCTCGACCACCAGCAGCAGCGCCACCAGGGCCCGGCCGCTGCCGCCGGGCGGCACCCGCCACAGCGTGTACCCGCAGCAGAGCAGGGTGAGCAGGGCGGTGAGCACCACCAGGGGCCAGGAGATGCCGTCCACGCCCAGGTGGAAGCGCAGGTCCAGGCCGGGCACCCAGGGCAGGTCGAGCCGGTGCCAGGGGCGGACCGCCGGTGTCCCGGCGGCCCAGGTGGTCCAGCTCCGGTCCCCGGTGGCCAGCAGCGCCGCCAGCAGCAGGGTGAGCCCGGCGACCACCGTGCCGACCAGCCGGGCGGCCCGGTCCCGGGGGATCGCGGCCACCGCCACGGCGCCGACCGCCGGCACCGCCAGCACCGCGAGCAGGAGGAACTCGCCGAACCTCATGAGGTCACTCCGATCAGGACGGCGGCGAGGCCGATCAGCAGCGCGCCGGCCAGCACGCCGGCCGCCGCCCGGGGCAGCGCGGCCCGGTGCAGCGCGGCCAGGCCGCCGCCGAGGCCCCGGGCGGCCCGCCCGGTCCCGGTGACCGCGCCGTCGACCACCGTCTCGTCAGCGGTACGCGCGAGCCGGCCGAGCGCCCGGACCGGGCGTACCACCAGGGTGTGCTGGACGTCGTCGAGCCGGAACCCGGCCGCGAGGACCGGCCGCAGCGGGCCCAGCGCGCGGGCCGGGTCCTCGGTCGGGTCGCGCCGCCAGCCGGCCCAGGCCAGCCCGGCGCCGGCCAGCAGCAGCACGGTCGGCAGCAGCAGCGCCGGCCCGAGGTGCACCAGCTCCTCCGCCGGACCGTCGGCGGGGACGGCGAGCCGGGCAGCAGGGACGGCGAGCCGGTCGGCGAAGGCGGGCAGGAACGCGGCCAGCCCGAGCAGCGCGGCCGGGACCGCCAGCAGCAGCACCGGCCAGCGCAGCAGCGCCGGTGGGTCGTGCGGGTGCAGCAGCGGCTCCCGCAGCTCGCCGAAGAAGGTCCGCAGCAGCAGGCGGGTGGCGTACCAGGCGGTCACCGCCACGCCGAGCAGCCCGGCCAGCCAGACCAGCCAGCCCACCCAGGCCGGGGCGGGCCCGGTGCCGTCCAGCGCGGCGGTCTGGGCCACCGCCAGCACGCCGTCCTTGCTCCAGAACCCGGACAGCGGCGGCAGCCCGGCCAGCGCGCCGAGCCCGACCAGGGTGCACCAGAAGGTGACCGGCATGCTGCGGCGCAGCCCGCCCATCCGGGACATCAACGTGGTGCCGACGGCGTGGATCACCGCACCGGCGGCGAGGAAGAGCAGCGCCTTGAAGGCGGCGTGGGTGAGCAGGTGGAACAGCGCGGCGGCGGGGGCGCCGACCGCGAGCGCCCCGGTCATGTACCCGATCTGGGAGACCGTGGACCAGGCCAGCACCCGCTTGAGGTCGTCCTGCGCGGTGGCCGCGAACGCGCCGAGCAGCAGGGTCGTCGCGGCCATGACGCCGAGGACGGCCAGCGCGACCGGGGCTGCGACGAAGAGCGGGAAGAGCCGGGTGACCGCGTACACCCCGGCGGCGACCATGGTGGCGGCGTGGATCAGCGCGGAGATCGGGGTCGGGCCGGCCATCGCGTCCGGCAGCCAGGTGTGCAGCGGGAACTGGGCGCTCTTGCCGGCCACCCCGGCGAGCAGCAGCAGGCAGGCGGCGGTGAGCGTACCGGTGGCGTGGTCGTGGGCGAGCACGTCGGCGATCCGGAAGCTGCCCGCCGAGACACCGAGCAGGGCGATGCCGAGCAGGAAGCCGACGTCGCCGACCCGGGTGACCAGGAACGCCTTCGTCGCGGCGGCCGGGGCCTCGGGCAACCGCCGGTCGTGGGCGATGAGCAGGTACGAGCAGATGCCCATCACCTCCCAGCCGACCAGCAGCAGGATCAGGTCCCCGGCGACCACCACGGTCAGCATCGCGGCGGTGAAGAGGCTGATCTGCGCCGCGTACGGCGGGTACCGGTGGTCGACGTCGAGGTCGTCGTGCGGGCCCCGACGCAGGTAGCCGACCGAGTACACCTGCACGGCCAGGGCGACCGCGGCCACCGCGACGGCGACCAGGGCGGCGGCGCCGTCCAGGCGTACCCCGAGGGTGATCCGCAGCCCGGCCAGGTCCAACCAGGTGGTGCCGGCCTCGGTCGGGGTGTCGAGGGTGACCAGCAGGGCGACCGCGACGGCGAGCGCGCCGGCCGCACCGGTCACGCCGAGCGCGACGGCGGCCCGCCGGGCCGGCCCCTCGCCGCCGGCCGCGCCCCGGGGGGCGGGCGGCAGCAGGAGTCCGGCGAGGCCGGCGACCAGGGGTACGGCCGGCAGCAGCACACCGAGCAGCCCGGTCACCGCGCCCCCTCCCGGTCGGTACCGGCCGGCGCGGGCCCGGTCGGAGCGGTGCCGGCCGCGAGGGTGCCGGCCGGAACGGGGGCCGTCGCGGGGGTCTCCTCGGTCAGTGGCACCTCGTCCACCGCGACGCTGGCCCGCATCCGGTAGAGCTGGAGCACGATGGCCAGCCCGACACCGATCTCGGCGGCGGCGAGCACGATCACGAAGAGCGCGAAGACCTGACCGCCGTGCGGGAACATCGACGTCGCGGTGGTGTCCGCGGTGATCAGGATCAGGTTGACCGCGTTCAGCATCAGCTCGACGGCCATCAGCACCAGCACGGCGTTACGGCGGCGCAGCACGCCGTAGACGCCCAGGCCGAACAGGAGCGCCGCGGTGACGTACGGGATGACGGGCCGCACGTCACCGCCCCGTTCCGGTGCGCGTCCGGTCGTCGGGGGCCGCCGGACCGCCGCCGGCCGCGCCGCCGCCTGTCCCGTCGCCGCCGGCCGTGGCGTCCCGGCCGGCGGGGCGGCCGATGTCGGGCCGGGACAGCACGATCGCCCCGACCAGGGCGGAGAGCAGCAGCACCGAGAGCACCTCGAAGGGGAGCACCCAACTGCGGAAGATCTGGTCGCCGAGGCGCTCGGCGGTGCCCGCCTCGGGCAGGTCCACCGTCGACCAGCGGAACGCGTCGACCAGGAGCAGGGCGAGCCCAAGCCCGCTGCCCCCACCGATCAGCGCGGCCGGCCAGCCCGGCCGGTCCAGGTCGTCGGAGGCGCCGATCGGGGCCCGGGTGAGCATCACCGCGAAGAGCAGCAGCACCACCACCGCGCCCACGTAGATCAGCACCTGCACCCAGGCGACCAGTTCGGCGGTGAGCACCAGGTAGATGCCGGCCAGCGCGCCGAGGCAGACCACCAGGTACAGGCCGGCCCGCACCAGGTGGCTGGTCCCCACCACCAGCGCGCCCGCCCCGACGGCCACCGCGCCGAGGGCCAGCAGCAGCACGTCGACGCCGGTCACCGGGCCGCGCCCCCGTCCGCGCCGGGGGCCTGCGAACCGGGGGCCTCCGCGCCAGGGGCCTGCGCGCCGGGGGTGCCGCCCTCGGCGGGCCGGCCCTCGGCGGGTGTACCGCGGTCGCCGGCCGGTGGTGCGACCCGGTCGGGGGTCGGGCGGGCGGGCGGCGTACCCCGGGGGGCGGCCGGGCGGGCGGGCGGCGCGGTGGGGGCGGCGGCCTTGCGGGCGGCGGCGATCTCCTCCTTGGCCGGCTCGCCGTGCCGGTCGTGCGCGGGTGGCGGTGGCACGGTGGCCATCCACTCGCCGAGGTGGTCCTTGTCGTGCAGCAGGTCCTTGATGTCGTACTCGGCGTACTCGAACTCGGGGGACCAGTGGAGCGCGTCGAACGGGCAGACCTCGACGCAGATGCCGCAGTACATGCAGAGCGAGAAGTCGATGTCGAACCGGTCGAGGACGTTGCGCTGGCGGGGACGGGCGGCCCCGGGGACCGCCACCTCCTCCTTGTGCGAGTCGATGTAGATGCACCAGTCCGGACACTCGCGGGCGCAGAGCATGCAGACCGTGCAGTTCTCCGCCAGCAACGCGATCACGCCCCGGCTGCGCGGCGGCAGGTCGGGGGCGACGTCCGGGTACTGCTGGGTGGTCGAGCGGCGGGTCATCGTCTTGAGGGTGACGGCCAGTCCCTTCGCCAACCCGGCCCCGGGCAGGCTGCGCCCACTGCGGTCCCCATGCTCGCTCATGTCGACCATCCTGCCCTGTGGGCCCGGCGCGCGCGACCACCACCCGACTCTTCGCGGCGGTACGGTACGGGTGGGGAGAACGACACACCGGACATCACCGCAAGAGGAAGGTGCCCGTCGATGACCGCCGCGCTGCACGACGACCCACCGCCGTCGGGCGAGTGGACGACGGACGACCTCGACGCCCTGCCCGACGACGGTCGCCGCCGCGAACTGCTCGATGGAGTGCTACTCGTGTCCCCCTCCCCCACCGCCGCCCACCAGACCATCGCCGGCCGTCTCATGGTCGCGCTCGAAGAGGAGTGCCCCGACGAGTACCAGGTGACCCAGGGCGTCGAGGTACGGATCAACCGCACCCGCTCCTTCATCCCGGACGTCATGGTCATCACCACCCCGGCGGCGCAGCGCCGGCCGGCCCGGTACGAGGCGCACGAGGTGGTCCTCGCCGTGGAGATCGTCTCGCCGAGCACGCGCTCCATCGACCGGGTGTTGAAACCGGCGCTGTACGCCCAGGCGGGGATCCCCCACTACTGGCGGATCGAGACCGGACCGGACGGGTTGACCGTGCACACCCACACGATCGACCCGGTGAACGAGGTCTACACCGAGACCGGACGCTGGACGAAGTTCGTCGACACCGGGGAGCCGTTCCCGGTCAACCTGTCGGTCGCCCGGCTGACCCCCCGGTACCTCTGACCCCCCGGTACCTCTTGACCGCCCGGGGCCAGCCCGCCTGACCCGCCCGGCCCGGCCCCGGCCGCCCGGCCGTCGGGAGGGTCAGTGGGCCGGGGCGAGGCGGGCGAGGTGGGCGTCGATCTCGGACCGGGCCTCGTCAGGGGTGAGCACGCCGGAGAGCAGTCGGACGGTCAACCCGTCCAGCAGGGTGGCCAGGGCGCTCGCGGCGGCGGATCCGTCGACGCCGGCCCCGGCGCTGCCGTCCGCACGGGCCAGGTCGATCAGGCGTACCAGGTTGCCGTGCAGTTCGGCCGCGTTCTCCCGGACGACCGTGGCGACCTGCTCGTCGATCAGCGCCTCGGCGGTCAGCATCAGCCAGACCCGGGCCTCGAAGATCCGTTCCGGGTCGAGGGGCACCAGTTCCCGCGCGGCGAGCCGGAGCGTGGCCAGGGCGGTCGACCCCCGCCGGAGCGTACGGGCCCGGCCGACGACCCGCTCCGCCAGGTGCGCCATCGCGGCGCGGACCATCAGTTCCCGGGTCGGGAGGTAGTGCTGCGCGGTGGCCAGGGGCATCCCCGCCTCGCCCGCGACGGCCCGGACGGTGGTCCCGGCGACTCCGGACCGGCTCAGCACGGCGCAGGCGGCAGCTCCGAGCAGCCGCCGCCGCTCCTCGTGGTCGACGACCTTCGGCATCGCCCGATCCTACGTTATCGGTCGCTTGACCTATATAGGTCACGCGACTAATCTCGCGGCGGTGACGACTCGAACCACGCCACCGCCCACCACCTCGACCCGCTTCACCTGGCTGGACCTGGTGATCGTGCTCGCCGTCGGCTTCGGGCTGGCCAACGCGCCGGTGGCGGATTTCCTCGCCCGGGGGCCGGCACTCCTCGGCGCCTCCGAGCTGACGGCGACCAGCCTCGCCTGGCTCCTGATCAACGGCACCCAACTGGCGGTCGGCCTCGCCGTGACGTACCACCGGTTCGGGGCCGTACGCGGGCCCCTGCGGTGGGACCGCCCACGCGCCGGACACCTCGGCGCGGCGGCCGGGTGGGGCCTCGCCAAGGCCGCCCTGACCCTCGGGCTGCTGGTGGTCCTGCCGGCGGCGGTGACCAGCGGCGGCGGCGGGGAGGGCGGTTACCCGCCCGGCGGCCTGCTCGCCCAGTTCACCTTCGCGTTCTTCTTCGGCGCGATCGCCTCCCCGGTGTACGAGGAGGTCCTCTACCGGGGCGTCTTCTTCCAGGGCCTGGCCGCCCGGCTCCCCGCCCTGGCCGCGATCACCCTCTCCGCGGGGTTCTTCGCGGTGATGCACCTGCCCCGGGTGTTCAACACCGTCAGCGCGCTCCTCGCCGGGCTGCTCTTCGCCTGGCTGCTGCACCGGTACCGGAACCTCTGGGTGCCGATCCTGGCCCACGCGGTGAGCAACGGCACCCTGGTCGTCCTCGCCTTCCTCGCCGAGGCCGCCTGACCCGGGTCGTCGCTCGGCCGAACGGCGACGCTTCCGCCATGATGGGACGGAACGGACGCGGCGACGGCGGAGAGGGCGACAGATGGGCGAGGGCGACGGCGGGAAGCAGACCGGCGGCAAGTACGTCGAGCCGGGCGGCGAGTTCACCCGCGACCAGCGGTACATCGCCACCCGCATCACCGCCGACGGGCGGGACGGGTACCCGGTCGAACCCGGCCGGTACCGGCTGGCGGTGAGCCGGGCCTGCCCGTGGGCCAACCGCCTGATCATCGTCCGGCGGCTGCTCGGCCTGGAGGACGCCCTGTCGATGGCGGTCGCCGGGCCCACCCACGACGCCCGGAGCTGGACCTTCGACCTCGACCCGGACGGGCGGGACCCGGTGCTGGGCTACGAGCGGCTGGCCGAGGCGTACTTCGCCCGGTTCCCCGGGTACGACCGGGGAATCACCGTCCCGGCGATCGTCGACACACCGACCGGGCAGGTGGTCACCAACGACTACGCGCAGATGAGCCTGGACCTGTCCACCGAGTGGACGGCGTACCACCGCGAGGGCGCCCCCCGGCTCTACCCCGAGGAACTGCGCACCGAGATCGACGAGGTCAACAAGGTGGTCTTCGCCGACGTCAACAACGGGGTGTACCGGTGCGGCTTCGCCGGCAGCCAGGAGGCGTACGAGCGGGCGTACCACCGGCTCTTCGACCGGCTGGACTGGCTCAGCGACCGGCTGGCCGACCAGCGTTACCTGGTCGGGGACACCATCACCGAGGCGGACGTCCGGCTGTTCACCACGCTGGTCCGCTTCGACCCGGTGTACCACGGCCACTTCAAGTGCAACCGGCAGAAGCTGACCGAGATGCCGGTGCTGTGGGCGTACGCCCGGGACCTGTTCGCCACCCCCGGGTTCGGCGACACCGTCGACTTCGACCACATCAAGCGGCACTACTACGAGGTGCACCGGGACATCAACCCGACCGGGGTGGTGCCGCTCGGCCCGGACCTCGTCGACTGGCTCAGCCCGCACGGCCGCGAGGCGCTGGGCGGGCGGCCGTTCGGCGACGGCACTCCCCCGCCGCCCCCGCCGCCGGCCGAGCAGGTGCCCCCGGCCCACACCCCGCTGGGCTGAGCCTCCGCCGTCCCGCAGCACCACACCGCCCCGCCTGGTGACCGCACCCGGCGGGGCGGCGTCGCGTACCCGTTCGTCCACGGCCGACGATCCTTCCATCGACAGACTTCACCGGTTAACACGATTGTCGATTGAAGATGATCGAATTAGGGGCGTTCGCCGCCGAGCCCCACCGGGCCGGCGGAGGACCCATTCGTCCACACCGGACGAGGACGGTCGGACCACCGTCCCGGTCGCCGCCGGTCGCGCGGCACCTGCCCGTCGAGACCCCGCACGTGCGGGACGGGCCGGACCGGGTCGACGTCGACCGTCGGGACCGTATCGCCTGAGGAGGTCGTAGCTTGCGCAAGCTAGGTGGCAGAACGGTACGTCTGGGCGTCCTGGCCGGGGTACTCACCGGCGCGCTCGTCACCGCCGTCGCCCCGCCCGCCGCAGCGGCACCGGGTCGGTCGACGCCCGCCCCGCTGCTGACCAGCGGGCCGCAGGCCGCAACGGACCGGTACATCGTGGTGCTCTCGGAGAAACCGTCCGGCGACGCCCGCTCCGCGCGCACCACACGCGCCGTCACCACCGCCGAACGGGCCGGCGGCACCATCCTGGCCCGCTACGGGCACGTCCTCGACGGGTACGCGGCGCAGCTCTCCCCGGCCGCCCTCGCCGCGGTCCGGGCCGACCCCGCCGTGGCGTACGTCGAGCGGGACACCCGGATCACCGGCGGCCTGGTCGAGGCGGCGAGCCCGCAGCTCAACCCGCCGTCGTGGGGGCTGGACCGGATCGACCAGCGGTACCAGCCGCTGGACAGCAGCTACAGCTACAGCTCGACCGGCTCCGGGGTGACGGTCTACGTGGTCGACTCCGGCATCCGGGCCACCCACGACGACTTCGGCACCCGGGCCAGCGGCGTCTACGACGCGGTCGGCGACGGCAACGGCACCAACGACTGCCACGGGCACGGCACCCACGTCGCCGGCACCGTCGGCGGCGAGGACTTCGGCGTCGCCAAGGCCGCCACCCTCAAGGCGGTCCGGGTGCTCCAGTGCGACAACAGCGGCTGGAGCACCGACCTGATCGAGGGCATGGACTGGATCGCCGCCAACGCCGACCCGGTCTCGGTGGCCAACTTCAGCCTCCAGGGGTACGGCACCTCGGCCAGCGTCGCGACCGAGAACATGATCGACGCCGGGGTGCACGCCGTCTTCATCGCCAACAACTTCAACACCGACGCCTGCACCAACGGCCCCCGGTCCTCCCGGGGCGTCACCGTCGCGGCGACCGACATCAGCGACACCCGGGCGTCGTTCTCCAGCTACGGCACCTGCGTCGACGTCTTCGCCCCCGGGGTCTCCATCAACTCGGCCGGCATCGCGTCGGACACCGCCGTCGCGTACGGCTGGTCGGGCACCTCGATGGCGGCGCCGCACGCGGCCGGCTGGCTGGCCCGCTACCTCCAGGGCAACCCGACGGCCACGCAGGCGACGGCCAAGGCGGCGCTGATCGCCGCCGCGACCACGGGGGTGGTGTCCAGCCCGGGTACCGGCTCCCCGAACCGGCTGCTCTACGCCGCCCCGTGACCATGTGACGCCGGCCCGGGGGTGCACCGCGCCCCCGGGCCGGCACGCGTTCCGGCTCGCTGGTTAAAAAGGGGCCCTTCCTCTACCGGAAGCGTTAACAGGGGGCCCTTCCTTACGCCAGGGCGAGGCGGACGGCGGCGGTCAGGACGAGTTGGGCCAGCGCCGCCGGGACGAGGACCAGCCAGCAGAGACGCTGCAACTGGTCCTCGCGCAGCCTCGGGTACGACACCCGGACCCAGATGATCACGAACGAGACGGCGAAGACCTTCATAAGGGTCCAGAGCCAGCCGAGCTGGGCGTCGGCGAACGGCCCCTGCCAGCCGCCGAGGAAGAGCACGGTGGTCAGCGCGGCGATCACCACAATGCCGGCGTACTCGGCGAGCAGGAAGAAGGCGAACCGCAGGCCGGTGTACTCGGTCATGTACCCGAAGACCAGTTCGGAGTCGGCGACCGGCATGTCGAACGGGGGCCGCCGGATCTCGGCCAGCCCGGCCACGAAGAACACGATCATGGCGGGCGCCTGCCAGAGCAGCCACCAGGGCTGCCACGCCTCGACGATGCCGGACAGGCTCAACGTGCCGGCCGCCATCGCCACCGAGGCGGCGGCCAGCACCAGCGGCAGTTCGTAGCCGAGCAACTGGGCCGCCCCGCGCAACCCGCCCAGCAGGCTGTACTTGTTGGCCGACGCCCAGGCGGACATCAGCACCGCGAGCACACCGATGCCGACCACGGCCAGGACGAAGAACAGGCCCACGTCCAACGGCTGCCCGACCAGCCCGCCCGGCCCGAGCGGGATCACCAGCAGCACCACCAGGTACGGCACCAGGGCGACCACCGGGGCCAACCGGAACACGGCCCGGTCCGCCGCCCGGGGCGTCACGTCCTCCTTCTGCACGAACTTGACGCCGTCGGCGATCAGTTGCGCCCAGCCGTGGAAGCCACCGGCGTACATCGGGCCGAGCCGGCCCTGCATGTGCGCCATCACCTTGTGCTCGACCTGCCCCACCAGCAACGGCAGGGTGAGGAAGGCGACCACGACGCCACCCACCCGGATGAGCAGTTCCAGCCAGAGCGGCATCAGCCCGCACCCCCCTCCGTCGGCTCTGCCGGGGGCGGAGCCGACGACGACGGCGGCGGGGTCGGGCGTTCACGGGGCGGGCGCGCCGGGCGCTCGCCGGGGGCGGGTCGGGGCGGGCGCTCCCGGGCCGGACGGGCCGGTGCGCCACCACGCGGGCCCTCACCCGCGCCGGCCGCCCCGCCCGGTGTGGGGACGATCCCCCACTCGCCGGGCGCGGGTACGCCCGGGGGGCGGATCGGACGGCGACCGCCACCCGCCTCCGACTCGCCCGGTTCCTTCGCGCCGGGCCACGGCTTCGCCACCCGGGAGGCGAGGACGAACTCCTTGCGCAGCGGGTGGCCCTCGAAACCGGGCGGCAGCAGCAGCGGGCGCAGCCCGGCGTGGCCGGTGAAGGCGAGGCCGAACATCTCGTGCGTCTCCCGCTCGTGCCACGCCGCGCCGGGATAGAGGTCGACCACCGAGTCGACCGTCGGCGTCTCCCGGGGCACCCGGGTCCGCAGCAGGAGCCCGTGCCGGTGCCGGGTCGACCAGAGGTGCACCACCACGTCGAACCCGCCGGCCAGTTCGTCCACCGCCGAGAGCCAGTCGAAGAAGTCGCAGCCCAGCTCGGCGTCGTCCCGGGCCGCGCGCACCGCGTCCCGCCAGCTCGCCAGGGGTACGTCGACCGTCGGGCGGGCGTACCCCTGACCGCCGGAGACCGAGGCGGTGACGTCGACGGGCGCGAGGAGCGCCACCACTCGTTGGCCGACCTCTTCCGGAGTCATGTCGCTGATCCTATGGCCCACACGGCCCCGTGCCGCAGGGCTACGTTCCGTCACGCGCACCGGCGGCGCTCCTGGGTCATCTCGACCCACCCCGGCCAGGAACGACCACGACGGTACGCCGGCCCGGAACATGACACACACGCCCTTTCGAGCTGCCCCACCGATGAGACCACCGGGCCCGCCCCGTCCCCCGAGCCCGGTCGAAGGACCACCGGGCCCCGCAGCAACAGCCCACCCCCGGGCCGACGGTCCACCAGCGCCGAGTCGCCCGAGTCGACGGGGTCGACGGGGTCGACGGGAACGAGGGCCGCCGAACCATCAGCGCGTCGAGAACGTCGAGCTGCCCCGTCTGTCGGGGCAGCTCGAAAGGAAGGGCACCACCATTCCCCTGCCGGGTCGCCACCGGCCAGGCCACCACCCAGCCAGACCACCCGATCACCGTCCGCCGGGCGACCGGGTGACCTGGGCCGGAAGTCCGGCGTACCGGGGCGGAGGCGGGGCAGAATCGTGGGCGTGCGCGCCGTGACCGTCACTCCCGGAGTCCCCGGTTCGCTGCGGCTGGTGGACGACCATCCCGAGCCGAGCAGCGAGGAGGGGGCCATCCTGGTGCAGGCGCTGGCGGTGGGCGTCTGCGGCACCGACCACGAGATCATCGAGGGCGCGTACGGCGAGGCCCCGCCCGGCGAGCGGGATTTGGTCCTCGGGCACGAGTCGCTGGGCCGGGTACTGGAGGACCACACCGGCACGCTGGCACCGGGCGACCTGGTGGCCGGCATCGTCCGGCACCCCGATCCGGTGCCCTGTCCGAACTGCGCGGTCGACGAGTGGGACATGTGCCGCAACGGGCAGTACACCGAGCACGGCATCAAGGCGCTGCCCGGATTCGCCCGGGAGCGGTGGCGGGTGCAGCCCCGCTTCGCCGTCGGCCTGGACCCGGTCCTGGCCGAGGTGGGGATGCTGCTCGAACCGGCCAGCGTGGTGGCGAAGGCCTGGGACCACATCGACCGGATCGGCGCCCGCGCCGAGTGGCAGCCCCGGACCGCGTTGATCACCGGCGCCGGGCCGATCGGCCTGCTGGCCGCGTTGCTCGCCAGCCAGCGGGGGCTTGAGGTGCACGTGCTCGACCGGGCCGAGTCCGGGCCGAAACCGGCGCTGGCCGCGGCGCTCGGCGCGACCTACCACAGCGAGCCGGTTGACCAGTTCGGCTTCGAGCCGGACGTGGTGGTCGAGTGCACCGGAGCACCGGTGGTGGTGCTGGAGGCGATGTGCAAGGCGGCGCCGACCGGCATCGTCTGCCTGACCGGGGTCTCCAGCGGCGGCCGGATCATCGACTTCGACGCCGGGGCGCTCAACCGGTCCCTGGTCCTGGAGAACAACGTGGTCTTCGGCTCGGTGAACGCCAACCGGCGGCACTGGAACCTGGCCGCCGAGGCGCTGACCCGCGCCGACCAGGGCTGGCTCGCCTCGCTGATCAGCCGGCGGGTGCCGGTGGACTCCTACACCGACGCGTACACGCCGGGGCCGGACGACATCAAGGTGGTGCTGGAGTTCGCCCGCTGACCGGCCGGCAGTCGTCGCGGCACCAGTAACCGACCGCGCTCCGGCGACACAGACATGGGTATGAGGGACGCCAACGACCGGGGGACGGACTGGTTCCGCGGGCTCTACGCGCGACATTTTCCGGACGTCGTCCGCTACGGCCTGCGCCGGCTCGACGGCATGGCAGCGGCCGAGGAGCTCGCCCAGGAGGTGTTCCTCGTGGCGTGGCGACGGCGCGGGGAGGTGCCCGCCCGGACGCTGCCCTGGCTCTACGGGGTGGCCCGTCGCCTGCTGGCCAACCACTGGCGGGCCCAGCGCGTCGTGCCACCGTCGGCGGAGCTGACCGAGTTGGTCGAGCTGGACCGGCAGGACGGTGTCGTACGGCTGATGGACGTCCGGACGGCGCTCGGCCGCCTCTCCGACGACGATCAGGAGATCCTCCGGCTGGTGGGGTGGGAGCAGCTCTCGCCGAGTGAGGCGGCGCTGGTGCTGGGCTGTCTCCCGGCCACGGCCAAGGTGCGGTTGCACCGGGCCCGACGGCGACTCACCGAACTGTTACGGGAGCGGCCCGAACCGGCGTCGACGGTCCACAACGAGCTGGGAGCGGTGCGATGAGCAGGCGGGTGCGGGACATGCTGGCGACGGCCGACCCGGCGCGCGGGGTCGAGGTGGGACCGGGGGACGTGGCGGCGCTGCTGGAGCGCGCCGGCACGGACGTCACCTCGTACGCCCCGGTCGCACCGGCCCGGTCACGATCGTCCCTGCTGGTACCCGTCGGAGCGTTTGCCCTGGTCCTGGTCGCGACGGCAGCGGTCGCGGCGCTGCGGCCGTCCGCCGCCGGGCCCACCCTGGGCACCCCCGCCGGGCCGCCGGAGCCCACGGCGGTCCCGGCGCCGTGCCTGGCGACGGTCGCCGACCGGCTCCGGGCCGCCCCCTACGACGAGCAGGCCGGACGGTACGAGTACCTGCGGGTGGCGGCGCCGAGCGGGTCGATGGTCGAGATGCCGGGGCACGCCGGCCGCTTCGCCTCGGTGCGGTACCCCGGGGAGACCGAGCGGTGGCTCGCGGCGGACGGCTCGGGACGGCTCCGCGTGATCCGTGGCGAACCGGAGTACCAGGACGCCGAGTCGGCGGCGTTCTTCGCGGCGCACCCGGAGCTGGAGTCCCGGCCCGGCACGGAGACGACGGAGCTGGGACCGGGCGACATGGAGCTGACCGCGCTGCCGGCCGCCGACCCGGAGGCCCTGGCGCGGGCGCTGTACCAGCCACGGGAGAACGGCCCGTCGCAGGTGCTGGTCAACGTCGCCGACCTGAACCGGCAGTGGATCCTGGACGCCGCGCACCGGGTCGCCGTGCTGCGGTTGCTCGCTGCGACCGACGGGGTGGCGTGCCGGGGTGAGCAGACGGACCCGACGGGCCGGACCGGCGTCGTGGTCTCGGCCGACCGTGGTCGGGGCCCCCGGCCGAGCCCCGGCGACCACGGCCGCGAGTACCTGCTCGTCGAGCCGGAGACCGGGGAACTGCTGGCCGCCGGCAGCCGGGCCGATCAGACCGGGGCCGTGGACTGGT
Source organism: Micromonospora rosaria (assembly GCF_001567585.1). Taxonomy (GTDB): domain Bacteria; phylum Actinomycetota; class Actinomycetes; order Mycobacteriales; family Micromonosporaceae; genus Micromonospora; species Micromonospora rosaria. The sequence continues at coordinate 18,192 of NZ_LRQV01000004.1, read as the reverse complement.
CGACCCGATACCTCGACCGAGCGCGCACCGACGTGCTCGGCTGACGCCGGCCCAGGGGTTAGGAAGGGGCCCCTGTACAACCGAAAGCGTTAACAAGGGGCCCTTCCTTGCACCGGGGTCAGATGCCGGGGAGGCGGCCGTTGCGGAACACGTCGACGAAGAGCTGGTGGTCCTCGCGGGCCCGTAGGCCGTACGCGTGGGCGAACTCCACCAGGTGCCCGACGAAGCCGGCGTGGTCGGCCTCCACCGCCGTTACGATCGCCTCCTCGGTCGAGTAGTCGACCAGGTCGTGGCTGGACTCGTCGTCGGCGACCGAGTGCATCCGGGCCACCGCCCGGCCCAGGTCGGCCAGCACCCCGGCCAGCTCCTCGGGCTCGTTGACGTCGGCCCAGTCCAGGTCGGCCGCGTACGGGGAGACCTCGGCGACGAGCTGACCCACCCCGTCCAGCTCGGTGTAGCCCAGCCACGGGTCGGCGTGCGCCTGCAACGCGCGCTGCGACTCGGCCGTCCGGTGGCCCTGGTGCCGGAAGTACTCGCGGACTCCCTGGTCGGTGACGTGCCGGGCCACGGCGGGCACCTGGGCCTGCTTCATGTAGATGACGACGTCGTTCTCCAGCGCCTCGGTGTGCCCCTCCAGCAGGAGGTTGTACGAGGGCAGCCCGGCCGAGCCGATGCCCACGCCCTTGCGCAGCACCACGTCCTTGATGTGGGTGGCGACCGGGCGGAGCTGGGCGCTGGAGGGGGGCAGCGTGCCGAGGTAGTCCTCGAAGGCGGCGCAGACCTTCTTGCGGGTGTCCGCGTCGATCTCGAAGACCCCGTCGCGCAGGGTGAACCGGCGCTCGTAGTTGTCGATCGTGGTCTGCTGCTTGAGCAGGTCGACCCGGGTGTTGAGCCGGGCCTCCTGGAGCACCCGGCGCAGCACGCCGTCGGCGTTGTCCAGGGTGATCGAGCCGATCGCGTCGTCCCCGCCGTGCGCGATGGCCCCCAGCTCGGTCAGGTACGCCTCGGCGAACCCGGTGACCAGGTCGCTGATCGCCTGGTCGGAGAGCGCCTTGGCGTACCCGATCAGGGCCACGCTGGCGGCGAACCGCTTGAGGTCCCAGGTGAACGGCCCGACGTACGCCTCGTCGAAGTCGTTGACGTTGAACACCAGGTGCCCGTCGGCGTTCATGTACGTGCCGAAGTTCTCCGCGTGCAGGTCACCGTGGATCCACACCCGGCTGGTCCGGTCGTCGAGGAACCGGTCGTCGGCGAAGTCGCCGCGCTGGTCGGCGTAGAACAGCGCGGCGCTGCCCCGGTAGAACGCGAACGGCGAGGCGGCCATCTTCCGGAACTTGCGCCGGAACGCCGCCGGATCGAGCGCCATCGACGTGCCGAATTCCTCGATGAGGACGTCGATGATGTGGGCGGACCGTTGATCCGCAGACTGGTTCATGGCCGGCAAGGTTAGCCCCCACGCGCCACCGCGCCCGTCAGCCCGCAGGGCGCGTCCAGCCGACGAAGCGCTCGGTCAGGTCGCCCGGCGGAGCACCCCCGTCGGGTGGGGTGAGGTGCCCGGCGGCCTCGATCTGGAGCGCAGCCAGGTGAGCCGCCAACGCCACCCGGTCGTTCCGGTACTCGCCGAGCAGGCGCAGCTTCGCCGCCGAGCACGGCCAGGCAATTCCGCAGGCCCGGCAGCGCCAGGTGGGCCGGCTCGGCAGGTGCTCCCGCCGCCTCATCCCGGCAGCCGCACGCCACGCGCACCCTCCCGCGCAGCCTCCCGAGCACCCCCACGAGCAGCCTCTCGAGCACCCTGCGGGCGCTGTGCGCCCCGGGCACCCTGAGCACCCCCGACACCCTGAGCACCCCCGGCACGCCGGGCAGCCTGAGCAGTCTGGGCTTCCTGAGCGCCGCGAGGGCTCCGGGCCGGGCGGCGGGCCACCGGGGCGGGCGGCCCGGGGGTGAGCCACCGCAACCCCTCCCGCAACACGTACAGCTCACGCTTGGCGACCGCCTCGCCCCGGGCGTCCAGCTCGTACCCCTCGATCCAGGTCCAACCGTGGTACGTGTGCCGGTCGGCCAGATGCCGGATCACCCGTACCACGATCGGCCGGACGAACTGCACGCTCGCGGCGCGGGTCAGGTGCAGCAGGTCGCCGCCTTTGATCGGGCGCTCTGCCGTCACCAGCGGCCCCCGTTCCGACGCCGGACCGGCGCCCGCCCGATCGACCACGAGCTGAACCGATCCGGGCACGGCGCCAGCAGGCCACACGAGCAGCGCCGCCAGAACGACCGCCACGTCCGCCGGTGGGCGGGACCGATCGGGACGAGCGGTGAGTGTTGGTTCGTTCGCATGACCTCAGCATCACTTAGGACTAGTCGTGCGTCAAGTACTCACGACGGGTGGTCGCTTGACAGGTTGACACACGACCGGCGGTCGTCTTTCTAACGTCAGGCCATGACGCGGCTTCGACTGATGGGCACACACGAGATCCGCGTGCGCCTGGGCGGGATCAGCCGGCAGCGCGTCTACGAGTTGACAATGCGCCGAAACTTCCCCGAGCCGGTCGCCGAACTGGCGCAGGGCAAGGTGTGGCTCGCGGACGACGTCGAGCGCTGGATCACCGAACACCGCCGCGAACTCGCCGACACCGAAGGCGACACCTGATCCACGAAGAGCCCACCCGACCGTCGACACCGACACGGGCGGACCTCCAGCCCGCCCTAAAACGCCCGGAAGGCAGGAGCCTTTCGGGCACAAAGGAGCAAGGCAGCCTTTCTGCCGGTCAGGTCTTTTGAGTGGGCCCTTGGCAAATTGAGGTCGACCCTAAGAGATCTTGGAACGAAACGGCCCCTCCGGGGGCCGAAATCTTCCAAGGTCTTCTACTGACGCGATCTGGCAGGCCAACGAGGGGCGCATTGCGCCGATAAAGCCGTTTTCGCCCCTGCGCAGCGTCACTCGACCCGCAGACGCACAGGTTGGCGAGGACTACTTCGTTGTCGTTGTGGTCTCGGGGTGTTGGTGGGGGCGATTTCCCTGAAAGTTGCGCCCACAGTTGTGACGTGAGCGGACGCTTGAACGCCGCTCGGTGTCACAGGTGACGACCGCTAGCTGGTCGGGGGGCGGACCGGTGGGGCGGTGAGGGAGTCGACGGGGCGGGGCGGGGCCGCCTCCACCGCGCTGACGTCGGCCGTCGGGGCGAGCTGGTCGGGGCGGGCCACCCCGCCGAGGCCGGACTGCTCGGCGGCGATCTTCTCCTGGAGGCGGAGGATGCCGTGCAGCAGCGCCTCCGGCCGGGGCGGGCAGCCGGGGACGTAGACGTCCACCGGGATGAGCTGGTCGACACCCTTGGTCACCGAGTACGAGTCCCAGTAGGGGCCGCCGCAGTTGGAGCAGGCGCCGAACGAGATGACGTACTTCGGCTCGGGCATCTGGTCGTAGAGCCGCTTGATCGCCGGGGCCATCTTGTCGGTGACCGTCCCGGAGACCACCATCAGGTCGGCCTGGCGGGGGCCGTGGGCGAACGGGATCACGCCGAGCCGGATGAAGTCGTGGCGGCCCATGCTGGTCGCGATGAACTCGATGGCGCAGCAGGCCAGGCCGAAGTTGAACACCCAGAGCGAGTAGCGGCGACCCCAGTTCAGCACGAACCGGATCGGCTCGCCGAGCACCTGCGGCAGTTGCACGGACCCACCCCCTCTACTCTCCCCGCCCGACAGTGAACCACAACCAACGCGGTCAGTAGGTCGGGCGTTGCAGCAGGCCGACGAAGCCGGCCAGGAGTCGTTCCCGCAGCGCGGGCGGGGCCGCGTCGAGCAGCGTGTTCACCGTGGCCATCCGCTCCGGCAGGACCGCCCCGGCCCCACCCGCCCCGCCGCCCAGGCCGAGGCCGGTGGCGAGCGCGGCGAGCAGGTCGGGGGTGAGCGCGTCCGGGGTGAGCGTGCCGACGAGGGCGAGCAGGTCGGCGGGGAGCCGGACCGGGCCGGCGGCCCGTGCCGCCGCCACCGCGTCGGCCAGGTCCGGGCCGAAGGCGGGCACCGTCGGGGCCACCGCCGCGGTGACCGTCAGGTGGACGCTGGCCGGCAGGTCGCCGTACCGGAACTGGGGTTGGGTGTGCCAGCCGCGCGCGGTCAGCTCGTCGACCAGGGTGAACAGGTCCAGTGTCGGGTCGGTGCCGGTGAAGCAGACGACGGTGGACTCCGGCTCGGCCAGCAGCCGCAGCCCGTCGACGCCCCGGACCGCGTCGGCCAGCCCGGCCACCGCCGCGCGGGTCCGCTCCGCGAGCGCCAGGTACCCGTCGTCGCCGAGGTGGCGCAGGGTGGCGTACGCGGCGGCGATCGGGCCGCCGGAGCGGGTGGAGGAGATCACCGGGTTGACCATGGTGTACCCGGGCCAGCCGGCGAAGGCGAAGTACTGCGGGGCGCGCAGCGCCGCGTCCCGGTGGAGCAGCACCGAGACCCCCTTCGGGGCGTACGCGTACTTGTGCAGGTCCACCGAGATCGAGGTGACCCCGTCGACGCCGAAGTCGAACGGGGGCACCGGCGCGCCGAGGCGACGCAGGTACGGCAGGGTCCAGCCGCCGAAGCAGGCGTCCACGTGGCACCGTACCCCCCGCCGCGCGGCGACCGCCGCGACCGCCTCAACCGGGTCGACGACGCCGTGCGCGTACGAGGGGGCGGAGCAGGCCACCAGGACGGTCTCCGGGCGGATCGCGGCGGCCACGTCGGCCGGGTCCGAACGCAGCGTCCGCGGCGACACCGGCACCGTGTCCAGGTCCAGCCGCAGGTAGTGCGCCGCCTTGGCGAACGCGGCGTGCGCGGTGACCGGCACCAGCAGCCGGGGCGCGGCCACGTCGGGCCGGGCGTCCCGGGCCGCCTTCACGGCCAGGATCAGCGACTCGGTGCCGCCGCTGGTGACGCTGCCGACGACGTCCGGGGCGGTCGTGCCGGGGCCGCCGCCGAGCAGCCGGGCCGCCGCGCCGACCAGCGCGTTCTCCATCGCCAGCAGGGACGGGAAGGCGGTCGGGTCGAGGCCGTTGACGTGCGCGCTGGCCGCGTGCGCGGCGGCGGCCAGCTCGTCCAGCCCGGGTACCGCCGGGTCGTAGACGTAGGCGAAGAGCCGGCCGCCGTGGGTGGCCCGGTCCGCCGTGCGCAGCGCACGCACCTCGGCCAGCACCCGGTCGGCGGGCAGCCCGTGCGCCGGCAGCGCCGACCGCTCCCCGTCACCCGTCGCCGCCCCGCCCGCGCCGCGCTGGTCGTCCTCCGGCCACGCCGCACCGTGCTCGGTGTCGGCCCGCACGGCCGCCCCGCCCTGCTCGCTCATGCATCGCCCTTCCCGTGGCCGGCCGCCTGCTCAACGTCGGCCGGGGTGAAATCAACGTCGGCCGGGGTGAAATCAACGTCGGTCGGGGTAAAATCAACGTCCGTCGGGGTCAGGTGGTAACCCCGCAGCAGGAGGACGGCCGGGCCGACCAGGAGCGCGGGAAGCACGGTGAAGCCGAGCAGGATGCCGAGGCGGGCCGGGTCGGACTGCGCCACCGGGCCGGTGGACGACGACACGTACCCGGAGAGCTGGAGCACCAGGCCGTACAGGCCGGGGCCGAGGGCCAGGCCCAGGGTCTCCCCCGCCGTCCACAGGCCGGTGAAGACGCCGGCCTGCCGCCGCCCGGTGCGCGCGGTGTCGTACGCGATGCAGTCCGGCAGCATGGCCAGCGCGAAGACCTGCTGGCCGGCGTACCCGCAGCCGATCAGCGCGACCACCGCGTAGGTCGCCACCGCCGGCAGCACCGGCGCGGCGACCAGCGCGAACGCCCCCACCGCGAAGATCAGCGAGGCGAGGACCAGGCCGGTGAGCTTGCCCAGCCGGGCGCCCACCCGGCTCCACAGCGGCATGACCAGCAGCGCCGGGCCGACGAAGCAGGCGAACAGGACGGTGGGCCCGGTGTCCGGGTCGCGCAGGATGTGCCCGGCGAAGTAGTTGACCCCGGCCAGGATGGTCGCCACCCCGACGGACTGGATCACGAAGCAGAGCAGCAGCGCCCGGAACGCGCGGGCCTGGCCGGCCACCGCCAGTTGGGCGCGCAGCGTCGGCTCGCTCTCCGCGACGGCGCCGGTCGGCGCGGACCGGGTGCCGAGGAACGCGCCGAGGGCGCCGACCGCGATCAGGCCGGCGACGAAGAGCCCCATCCAGCGGTATCCGGCCAGCCCGTCGCCGCCGGCGGTGACCACCATCGGGGCGAGCGCGCCGGAGACCAGGATGGCCAGCGCGAGGACCGCGATCCGCCAGGTCATCAGCCGGGTACGTTCGGCGTAGTCGCCGGTCAGTTCGGCCGGCATCGCCACGTACGGCACCTGGAAGAAGGCGAACGCGGTGGCGGTGGCGAGGAACGCCAGCGCCACGTACGCCCCGGCGGCCGGGCCGGTGCCGAACGGGCCGGCGAAGATCGCGGCGAAGCAGAGCGCCAGCGCCAGCCCACCGACCAGCAGGTACGGCCGGCGGGCGCCCCAGCGGGAGCGGGTCCGGTCGCTGAGCCGCCCGACCACCGGGTTGAGCAGCACGTCCCACGCCTTCGGCCCGAGCACCAGCAGCGCGGCCACGCCGGCCGCGGTGCCCAGGGTGTCGGTCAGGTACGGCAGCAGGAGCAGGCCCGGGACCGTGCCGAAGGCGCCGGTGGCCAGCGAGCCGAGGGCGTACCCGGCGTGCACCTGCCGGGGCAGCGGCCCCGCGCCGGGGGCTGCGGCGGGTGGGCCGGATCGGACCGGCGGCGCATGCATGGTCCCGAATCTTACTCATGTTATGGGCTACGTCACATCCTCCGGATCGGGCGTCCAGCAGGCCGCCGCGATGTCCACCCGGTCCCCCCGCAGCGGGGTGCGCTCCGCCCGCAGCAGGGCCCGCGCCCGCACCTCGTGACCCGGCGGCAGCCGCCCCGCCGAGGTGACCACCCGGTGCCAGGGCACCGCGCTGCCGTACCGGGCCATGATCGAGCCGACCAGTCGGGCCGAGTTCCGCCCGGACCGGTCGGCGAGGGCGTCGGCCACCGCGCCGTACGACATCACCCGTCCCGGCGGGATCCGCTCGACGAGGTCGAGCACCGCCTCCACGTACTCCTCAGGGGTCACGACCGGCCACGATATGGGAACCCGAGCCGGCGCGCCGACAGCCACCACGCAGAATGGGCGGGTGCGGGAAGCAGTCACGACGGCCCGGCGGATCGTCGTCAAGATCGGATCATCCTCGTTGACCACGACGTCGGGTGGGCTGGCCGATGAGCGGGTGGAGGCCCTGGTCGACGCGCTCGGCGCGCTGGCCGCCCAGGGGCGCGAGGTGGTCCTGGTCTCCTCCGGCGCGATCGCCGCCGGGCTCGCCCCGCTCGGCCTGCCCCGCCGACCGCGTGACCTGGCCACCCAGCAGGCCGCCGCCAGCGTCGGGCAGGGCCTGCTGATCGGCCGGTACGCGGCCAGCTTCGCCCGGCACGGGTTGACCGTCGGTCAGGTGCTGCTCACCGTCGACGACGTGACCCGGCGGGCGCACTACCGCAACGCGTACCGGACCCTGCGCAAGCTGCTCGACCTACGGGCGGTGCCGATCGTCAACGAGAACGACACGGTCGCCACCGAGGAGATCCGCTTCGGCGACAACGACCGGCTGGCCGCCCTGGTCGCCGCCCTGGTCCACGCCGACCTGCTGGTGCTCCTCTCCGACGTCGACGCCCTCTGGACCGGCGACCCGACCCGGCCCGAGTCGACCCGGATCGCCGAGGTCCGCGACGAGCAGGACCTGGCCGGGGTCAGCATCGGCGGCGCGGGCCGGGCCGGCGTCGGCACCGGCGGCATGGTCACCAAGGTCGAGGCGGCCCGGATCGCCACCGGCTTCGGCATCCCGGTGGTGCTCACCGCCGCGCCGCTGGCCCCGGCCGCGCTGGCCGGCGAGCCGGTCGGCACCCTCTTCCACCCGGTCCGCCAGCGCCCCACCGCCCGCCTCTTCTGGCTGGCCCACGCCACCAGTCCCCGGGGCCGGCTGCACCTGGACCCCGGGGCGGTGCAGGCCGTGGTCGGCCGGCGCAAGTCCCTGTTGCCCGCCGGGATCACCGCCGTGGACGGGGCGTTCACCGCCGGCGACCCGGTCGACCTGGTGGACACCTCCGGCGCCCCGGTCGCCCGGGGCCTGGTCAACTACGACGCGATCGAGTTGCCCGGCCTGCTCGGCCGCTCCACCGCCGACCTCGCCGCCGCCCTCGGCCCGGCGTACGAGCGCGAGGTCGTCCACCGCGACGACCTGGTACTGCTGTAAGGAAGGGCCCCTTGTTAACGCATTCTGTTGTACAGGGGCCCCCTCCTAACACCCGTCCCCCCGATGAACACGTTGAGGAGTGCAGGATGAGCGTCACGGAGCAGGCCCGGCGGGCCCGGGAGGCGGCCGGCGCGCTGGCCGTCGCGACCCGTACCACCAAGGACGCCGCGCTGCACGCGATGGCCGACGCCCTGGTGGCGCGTACCCCGGAGATCCTGACCGCGAACGCGACGGACCTGGCGGCCGGGCGCGAGGCCGGCCTCTCCGCGGCCATCCTGGACCGGCTGAAGCTGGACGAGGGCCGGGTCGCCGGGATTGCCGAGGCGCTGCGGCAGATGGCCGCCCTGCCCGACCCGGTCGGCGAGGTGCTCCGGGGCTCGACCCTGCCGAACGGGCTGGAGCTGCGGCAGATCCGGGTGCCGTTCGGGGTGGTCGGGATCATCTACGAGGCCCGCCCGAACGTGACCGTGGACGCCGCCGGGATCTGCCTCAAGTCGGGCAACGCGGCGCTGCTGCGCGGCTCCTCCTCGGCGGCGCACTCGAACGCGGCGCTGGTCGCGGCGCTGCGCGACGCGGTCGCCGGGGCCGGGTTGCCGGCCGACGCGGTGCAGTTGCTCGACGCCTCCAGCCGGGACTCGGTCAAGGAGCTGATGCGGTCCCGGGGCCTGGTCGACGTGCTGATCCCGCGCGGCGGGGCGTCGCTGATCCGCACCGTGGTCGAGGAGTCGACGGTGCCGGTGATCGAGACCGGGGTGGGCAACTGTCACGTGTACGTGGACGCCGCCGCCGACCTGGCCAAGGCGGTCGCGATCACCCTGAACGCCAAGACCCAGCGGCTGTCGACCTGCAACACGGCCGAGTCCCTGCTGGTGCACGCCGACGTCGCCGACGCCTTCCTGCCGGCGGTGCTGGCCGCGTTCGCCGAGGCCGGGGTCACCGTGCACGGCGACGAGCGGGTGGCCGCCCACTCCGACGCGGTGGTCGCCGCCACCGAGGAGGACTACGGCACCGAGTACCTCTCCGCCGACATCGCGGTCGCCGTCGTCGACTCGCTCGACGCCGCCATCGCCCACGTCAACCGGTACGGCACCGGGCACACCGAGGCGATCGTCACCGACTCGCAGTCGGCGGCCCGGGAGTTCGTGGCCCGGGTCGACTCGGCGGCGGTGATGGTGAACGCCTCGACCCGGTTCACCGACGGCGGGGAGTTCGGCTTCGGCGCCGAAATCGGCATCTCCACGCAGAAGCTGCACGCCCGGGGTCCGATGGGCCTGCCGGAGCTGACCAGCACCAAGTACGTCGTCACCGGCGACGGCCACCTGCGCGGCTGAGCCGCAGCCGGGGCGGGGGCGGTTCGGCTGCGCCACCCCCGCCCGACGCCCTTACCCGAACAACAGCCCGAGCGCTGTCAATTCGCCGACACCTTTTCGCGGCATTTGATGATCAAATATGGCGATGATCACCCCCACGCCCCTCATGGGCATCGTGACCGGTTACTGGGCCTTCAAGACACTCGCCGCCGCCGTGGAACTCGACCTCTTCGGCCGCCTCGCCGGGCAACGTGTGATCACCCGCCAGCAGGCCGAGCAGGAACTCGGCATCCCCGAGCGCCCCGCCGACCTGCTGCTCGCCGCGTGCGCCTCGCTGGGCCTGCTGGAGCGGTCCGGCGACGGGTACCGCAACACCGAACTGGCCGAACGCTTCCTCGTCCCGGGGCAGCCGCACTACTTCGGCGGGCAGGTGCGCTACTGCGACGAGCGCACCTACCTGCCCTGGCACCGGGTCACCGAGGCGCTGCGCACCGACAAGCCGCTCACCTGGGACCCGGCCAGCCAGGACTCCCTGTTCAGCGACGTCGACGAGGGCATGCTGGCGCTGTTCTGGGAGGCGATGTACTCCACCTCCAGCTTCACCGCGCGGGCGCTCGGCGAGGCGTACGACTTCGGCGCGCACCAGCGGCTGCTCGACGTGGGCGGCGGCGCCGGCGCCTTCCCGATCGAGCTGTGCCGGCGGTACCCGCAACTGCGGGCGACCATCTTCGACCTGCCGCACGTCGGCGCGCTCGCCGAGGCCAAGATCTCCGCAGCCGGCCTCACCGACCGGATCGGTACCGTCGGCGGGAACTTCCTCACCGACCCGGCGCTGCCGGACGGCCACGACGTGATCCTGCTCAGCATGATCCTGCACGACTGGGACGAGGCGCAGAACCGGTCGATCCTCGCCACGTGCCACGCCGCCCTGCCGCCCGGCGGGGCGATCGTCATCTCCGAACTGCTGCTCAACGACGAGCGGACCGGGCCGGCGTCAGCCGCCCTGATGGGGATGAACATGCTGGTCGAGACGGAGGGCGGCCGGAACTACTCCGGTGCCGAGTACGGCGCGTGGCTCACCGACGCCGGCTTCACCGACGTCCGCACGATCTGGTTCGACGCGCCGGGGGCCAACGGCGCGGTGGTGGCCCGCCGCCCCTGAGCCCCCGGCACACCGGCGAGCACCCGTCAGGGGTCCGGTCCTTTCGCCGGGCCCCTGACGGCCCCCACCGGCACGCCCCGGCCCGGTCAGCGGCAGGCGCGGAGGACGGCCAGGGTGGTGTGCACGTCGAAGTGGTGGCCGTCGTCGCTCTCCCAGCCACCGTCGGCGCGCTGGGTCTCGCCGAGCCGGCGACGGGCCGCGACGAGCAACCAGTCCAGGTCGTCGAGGCCGACCCGGCGCAGGGTGGCGGCCATCCAGGCGACGTCGGCCGGGGACATCCCCGGCAGCCGTTCCGCGAGCGCCGCCCGGATCCGGGCCGCCTCGTCGACCATCCGTTGGCGGTACAGCACGGCCGCGCTGAGCCAGCCGGCGGCCAGGTACGACGGCCAACTGCCGTCGGGCGCGAGCCGGCCGGCGAGGGCCTGGGCGGCGGCCTGCACCACCCCGGCGTACGCGCCGCCGACCCGGTCGTCGAGCGGCCCGGCGGCCCGCGCGTCCAGCCCGGCCACGGTCAGCCAGAAGGCGGCGTCGGCGGTCAGGTAGAGCCGGGCCTCGGGATCGCCCGGCCGGGCCCACTCGGGGGCGGCGTCGGCCAGCGCCGGGTCCTCCTCCCAGCAGCCGTCGGGCAGTTGCCGGGCGGCCAGCCAGTCCAGGGCCCGGCGGGCGGCCGGACGGCCGAGCGCGCCGAGGTCGTCCAGTTCGGTCAGCCGGAAGCAGGTCGCCTCCACCGAGGCGGTGACGCCGTCGCGTACGGCCGGCCAGCCTCCCTCGGGGCTCTGGCCGGCCTCCGCGCTGTCGAGCAGGTCCGGGGGCGGCGCGGTGCCGGTGCGCAGCCAGGAGAGCCGGGCACGGTCCACCACGTCCCCGTGCGCCACGACGAACCCCACTGCGGCGTTCAAGTCGACCACGTCGGCCACGCTACCGGCGCAAACGTCATCGCGCCTCGGTAGCTCGTGGGAACGGCAAAGGCCCGTTCACCGGATCGACGACGGTGAACGGGCCCCGCTACCGGTCTCAGTACGTGGGCAGGGACGGATCGATCTGCTTGATCCAGGACAGGATGCCGCCCTGGACGTGCACCGCGTCCCGGAACCCGGCGGCCTTCAGCGCGGCGAGCGCCTCGGCGGACCGGATGCCGGACTTGCAGTGCAGGACGACCTGCTTGTCCTGCGGGATCCGGGCCAGCGCCTCGCCGGAGAGGATCTCGCCCTTGGGGATCAGCGTGGCGCCGGGGATCGAGACGATCTCGTACTCGTTCGGCTCCCGGACGTCGACCAGGAAGACGTCCTTGCCGGCGTCCTGCCACTCCTTCAGCTCGGCCACGGTGATGGTCGAGTCGACCGTCGCCTCCTGGGCCTCCACCGAGACCGCGCCGCAGAAGTCCTCGTAGTCCTCCAGCAGGTCGGTCAGGGTGGCGTTCTCGCCGCAGAGCACGCAGTTCGGGTCCTTCCGAACCTTGATCTTGCGGTAGCTCATCTCCAGGGCGTCGTAGACCATCAGCCGGCCGACCAGCGGCTCACCGATGCCGGCGAGCAGCTTGATCGCCTCGTTGACCTGGATCGAGCCGATGGAGGCGCAGAGCACGCCGAGCACGCCACCCTCGGCGCAGGAGGGGACCATGCCGGGCGGCGGGGGCTCCGGGTAGAGGCAGCGGTAGCAGGGGCCGTGCTCGGCCCAGAACACCGACGCCTGGCCGTCGAACCGGTAGATCGACCCCCAGACGTACGGCTTGCCGAGCAGCACCGCCGCGTCGTTGACCATGTACCGGGTGGCGAAGTTGTCGGTGCCGTCCACGATCAGGTCGTACCGGGAGAAGATCTCCCGGACGTTCTCCCGGTCCAGCGCGGTGTTGTGGATCTCGACGGTGACCAGCGGGTTGATCTCGCGGATCGACGCGGCGGCCGACTCGGCCTTGGACCGGCCGACGTCGGAGACGCCGTGGATGATCTGCCGCTGGAGGTTGGACTCGTCGACGGTGTCGAAGTCGATGATGCCGAGCGTCCCGACCCCGGCGGCGGCCAGGTACAGCAGGGCCGGCGAGCCGAGACCGCCCGCGCCCACACAGAGCACCCGGGCGTTCTTCAGCCGCTTCTGCCCCACCACCCCGACATCCGGGATGATCAGGTGGCGCGAGTAGCGCTGGATCTCGTCAACGGTCAGCTCGGCGGCGGGCTCGACGAGCGGGGGCAACGACACGGTGGACTCCCCGGGATCGGCGTGGGTGTGCCGCGCCATTGTTGCTCGCCGGGACGGGGCTCGGCCATGAGCAGGGACACGTCGCCCGACATGCGGGAGCGGGAATAACCCGCCGGGCCCGTCCGGCCAGCTCAGATCCCGGGTACCGGGGCACCGGCGTACCGCGCCCCGTCGAGGTACGGCCAGGCGTTGGCGACACACCCGTCCAGCCCGTACGTCTGCTGCTGCATCACCGGCGCCGGGCGGCCCGGCCCGGGGCAGGTCTCGTGCCCGAGGCCGAACTCGTGCCCCACCTCGTGGTTGATGACGTACGCCCGGTAGTCCGCCAGCGGGGCGCCGTAGTCCGGTACCGCCTCCAGCCAGCGGGCCAGGTTGATGATCACCTGCCCGGGGAGCCGGCAGGAGGTGTACCGCTCGGTGCTCAGCCCGCCGAGCGCGCACATCCGTTCCGAGGTGACCGGGGTGGCCAGGTAGACGGTGAAGTCCGCCTCGGCTGGGTCGGCGACCCGCTGCACCCGCCGGGTGCCCGAGGCGATCCAGCTCCGGGGGTCACCCAGCACCGCGTCGACCGTGGCGGCGAAGGCCGCGACGTCCTGGCCCACGCCCTGCTCGACGGCCACCCGGTACCGGTGGACCGGGCCGTCGCCGCCCCGCACCGGCGACTCGCCCCCGGCGGTGGCGAAGCTGCCGGCCCCGACGGTCGGCGTCACCGGCCGTGGGGTCGGCTCCCCCGGGTCGCTCCGCTCGCCCTGGCCGCCCTGCTCGCCCTGGCCGCCCTGCTCGCCCTGCTCAACTTGGCCGCCCTGATCGCCGTCCTGCTCCGCGTGGCCGTCCCGGTCGCCGCCGCCGAGGCCGCGCCCGGTGCGGTGCTCCGGCGTCGGGTCGGCCGGCCCCAGGCGGTCGGGGCCGGCCAGCGGGCCGGTGAGCGCCACCGCCGCGAGCAGCACCGCCCCGAGCAGGGTCGCGAACCGCCACCGGCGGCGGCGTCCGGTCGGGCCAACAGAAGGGGACGTGTCATCCACGACGCCAGCATCACACGCCTTTCGGACACAGAACCGCCTTCTGCCCGAAAGCGTGAAAATCGTTCGACTATCCCCCGGAGGCGTCGCGGTTCCGCCGGCTTCAGAGCCGGGGGCCGGCGTACCGTCGCCCGTCCCGGTACGGCCACGGGTTGGCGACGCAGCCGCGCAGGAAGAGCGTCTGCTGCATCATCACCGGGGCCGGACGGCCGGCACCGGGGCAGCGCTCGTGCCGGTACCCCAGTTCGTGCCCCACCTCGTGGTTGACCACGTACGTCCGGTACACCGCGAGCGGCACCTCGGCCCGGACGTAGTGCGGCACCGAGGTCCGCCACCGGTCCAGGTTGATGATCACCCTGCCGACCGCCCGGCAGGACGTGTACGGACGGCCACCCACCCGGATGTCCACCCCGCCCGCCGCGCACATCCGGCCGGCGGTCCGCGCGGTGGCCAGGTACACCGTGAAGTCGTACGGGCCGGAGCCGGGGACCTGCCGCAACCGCAGCCGGCCACCGTCCACCCAACTACCCGGCCCGGCCAGCGCGGTGTGCACGGCGTCGGCGAAGGCGGTCACCTCCTCGCCGGACCCGCGTTCCACCGCCACCCGGTACCGCCGCAGGTCACCGGCGCGGCCGAGGACCGGCCCGGTCCGCCCGTCGTACCCGAAGGTGCCCCGCCCGGCCGAGGGTGCCGTGCCGGGCAGCCGCAGCACGGGCCCGGCGTCCTGGGCGGCGACGAACCCCGGCGCGGCACCCGCGCCCGGCCCGCCCGGCGTGGCTCCGCCACCCGAGGGGCCGGCGGGATGCCCGCTGGCCGGCCCGGAGGGATCGCCGCCCGACGGACCGGGACCGGCGGGCGGCAGCGGTGCCGAGAGCAGGCGGGGCAGGGCCGTCGTGGGTGACCCGTCGGCGGTCTCCGCCGTCGCGGTGCGGGGCGCGGCCGACCCGGCACCCGACTCGGGCCGGTCCACGACCACCAGGACCGCCGCCCCGAGCGCCAGGGTCAGGCCGACCAGCCGCACCGGCGCACGTGCCCGGCGGCTCCGCCGGGCCGCGACGGAACCACCGGTCGGCACCGACCCAGCGACGAAGGCACCGGTCGGAGCGGGTCCAGCGGGGGAACCACCGGCCGGCGCCCGTCCAGCGACGGAACCACTGGTCGGAGCGGGTCCAGCGGGGGAACGTCGGGTGACGGAGAGCACCCGGTCAGGGTGCCACGTCGGACCGGCCACTCCTTCGCTGCGACTCGCCGAGCAGCCCCAGGACCGCGCGGGCGACCGTGCGCGGCACCTCCACCTGCGCCACGTGACCGACCCCGTCGAGCATCAACAGCCGACTGTCCGGGATGGCCCGGGCCGTCTGCGGGGCCACCCGGACGTCGACCAGCCGGTCCTGCCGGCCGCCGACCACCAGCGTCGGGGCGGTCACCGTCCCGGCCAGCCGCCACAGCGAGTCCGGGCCGGGCAGGTACGACCGCAGGAAACTGGAGACCAGGCCCCGGAACGTCCGGACGTACGCGGCGGCGTAGTGGTCCGCCTCGTACCGGACCCGGATCTCCTCCAGCGCCTCCGCCCGCCGCTGCTCGCTGATCCGGCTCAGGTCGGCCACGCACGCCGCTATCACCTGCTCCGCCATCACCTCGGGGGCGAGTTGGGCCAGCCGCCAGGCGACCAGCCGCTCACCGCGCGGGATGGCCAGCACCGGCAGCATCCGCCCCTGCAACGAGCGACGGAAGTCGAGGAAGGGCAGCGCCGGGGAGATCAACGTCAGGGTGCGTACCAGGTCCGGCCGCAGCGCCGCCACCCGCACCGCGACCGCCCCGCCCAGCGAGTTGCCGAACAGGTGCACCGGCCCCCGGTCGGTGTGCTCGATCCAGCGCACCGTCAGATCGGCGAAGGACGCGACCGTGTACCGCCGCCCCGGCTCGCTGCGCCCGAACCCGGGCAGGTCGATGGCCTGCCCGTCGAGCCGGTCCGCCAGCAGCCCGGCCAGGTCCGTCCAGTTCTGCGACGACCCGCCGAGCCCGTGCAGGTACAGCGCCGGTTCGGCGCCGGGCCCGGTGGCCGGGGTCTCCCGGACATAGGTCACCGTGCCGTCGAGGCGTACCGGGCGGCCGGGCCACGGCGGCGGGGGCCGGTGCGCGGGCAGCCGGTCGTCCGGCCAGAGGGTGGCAGGCTTCATGCCCTCCAGTCTGCCCCGCGACGGGTCAGGCCAGCAGTGCCTCCAGCCGACGGTTGACGGCGGCGAGGGTGGCCCGCACCACCGCCTGCCGGGGATCGCCGGAGACCAGCGCCGAGCCGGCGAGCTGCTCGACCCAGCCGTCGCAGACCAGCAGCACGACCACGGTGGCGACCTCGCAGTTGCCGAACGGCACCACCGCCGCGTGCTCGACGAAGCACCGTCCCCGGTCGGCGGTCCGGTCGTCGCCGCGCAGCAACTCGTCCACCGCGGCGGCGGCGGCCACCGCGCACAACCGCAGCACGTACCCGTCCACCGCCGGGCCGGTGGCGTGGCCGGCCGCGCTCTCGCCGGCCGCGAGCAGGCGTACCTCCACGGTGGCGTCGAGGCCGAAGGTGCTCACCTGGACGTGGTCGATGACCACCCGGGGCCCCGGCACCCCACCGGTGTCCAGGGGCCGGGACGGCGCGGTCTCCGTCGTGGTCATCTGCCCACCGGAGTACGACGCGCCCACCGTGGCGGGGCTCCCGGTGGCGGGGCCGCCGAGCGCCGGGGAGACCGAGGCGGACTCCTCCACGCCGGCCCGTCCCCGGGCGGTGGTCTGCCGGCGGCGGCGCGGCTGGTCGAGGCCGACCGGCTCGCCGCCCTGCGCCACGCCGGCCTCGGCGCGTCCGACCGGGCGGCGGGCGTCCGGGGTACGGGCGGCGGCCCGCCCCTCCGGCGACCGGGGCTCGGCGGTGCGCCGCCGGACCGCCGGAGGCGGCGGACCGGTCGGCATTCCCGGCATTCCCGGCACGTTCTGCGGGGCGGCGGCCAGCCCCATCCGTTCCTGGAGCAGGCGGGCCACGTGCCGGCTCACCTCGGCCGCGTCCGCCCCGTCGGAGAGGTCGAGACGCAGGCTGTGCGCACCCGCCGGGGTACGGCGCAGCGACGCGTCACGGACCCCGGCGACGCCGCGTACCGCGTCGAGGATCGCGTTGACGTCGAACCCCTCCGGCCGGTCCCGGGGCGGGGCGGGCTCGTCGTCCCGCCGCAGGTGGGTGGCGATCCGGGCGAGTTCCGGGGATTCGGTGGGCTCCACGACAGGCGGCTCCGGCACGACGGGCACGTCCGGTTCGGCGGGGACGCGCTGCGGCAGGATCGCCGTCGTACGGTCCTCGGCGGCCGGCGGGGCCGCGGGTGCCGGTTCGGGGGCGGATCGACGGGCCGCGTAGGGGGGTGCGCTCGCCGGGGCGGGCGCGGACAGGGTGCGGTCGAGGCGCCCGATCCCGCTCGTGGCGGGGGCGGCCACCGGGCCGGCCGAGTTCGGCGCGCGCTCCGGCTTCTCGGTCGTGGCCGGTCCCGTCGCGTCCCCGGCGGGTGGCCGGGGCTCTCCGGGGACCGGTCGGGGTCCCGGCTCCGCGCCCACCGGGCGCAGGTCCGGCCCGGCACCGGCGGTCCGCCGGGCGGGTTCGTCGCGGAGCGGGCGGTCCTCGCCGTGTGGGGCGTGGTCCTCGTCCCGGCTGGGCAGGGGTTCCGGATCGTCGGGTACCGGGCGGAGCCGGAACGGCCGGACCGGCCGGTCGACGGCCGGCCCCCGGTCGGTCGCGGCGGTGGGCGGCGGCCCGGCCGGGGCCTCCGGCGACCCACCGGCCGCCCAGGACGGCCGCTCCGGCGGGGTCTCCACCGAGCGCAGCCGCGAGGCCAGGGACGGGTACCCGGACCAGGGCTCCGACTCCGACCGGGGCGGGTCGTACGGGCGGGGCGGCTCGGAGCGCGCCGGCTGGTACGGGCGGGGCGGCTCGGCCGGCACCGGCTCGTAGGGACGGTGCGCCTCGGTCGCCGCCGGCTCGTACGCCCGGTGCGGCTCCGCCGGCTGCTCGTACGGGCGGTGCGCCTCGGTGTCCGCCGGCTCGTAGGGTCCCGCGCCCCGGTGCTCGTACGCCCGGCCCGGCCGGCCGTCGGCGCCGGGACGGTCCCCGTCAGCGACCGGGTACGACCGCTCGGCCTCCGGGCCGGCCGGGTACGACCGCTCGGCCTCCGGGCCGGCCGGGTACGACCGCTCGGCCTCCGGCCC
>NZ_LRQV01000003.1 GCF_001567585.1 Micromonospora rosaria | reverse complement strand
ACCGTGCACATCGCCGCGATCAACGAGTGGCTGTGACCGACTTCGACACAGGCCCTAGGTCGGGTCGGGGGTACGCAGGGCGAGGATGGCGATGTCGTCCTCGTGGTCGGTGGGGGGCACGGTGTCGAGAACCGTGTCGACCAGGTTCTCCAGGCCGGTGGTGGCGTGGGCGGTCAGGACCTCGTGCAGGCGGGCGGTCATCTCGTCGAAGGACTGGTCGCGACGTTCGACGAGCCCGTCGGTGTGCAGCAGCAGGGTCGCTCCCGGCGGAAGCACGGCCTTCCGGGTGGTGCGTCGGGTGCGGAGGGTGACGCCGAGGAGGGGGTCCCGGCCGGTGAGGGGGTGCACCGTTCCCTCAGGGTGGATGAGAATCGGCACCGGATGTCCGGCGTTGGACCAGCTCATCGTGACGGGTTGGCCGGGGCGGTGCTGGAGGTGGGCGACGAGGGCGGTGGCGATGCTCCGGGCCCCGAGGGTGACGTTGGCCTGGTCCAGTCGGCGCAGCAGGGCCGAGGGAGGATCGTGCCGGTCGACCAGGTATCCCCGCAGCATCGACCGGAGCTGGGACATCTGGGCCGCCGCGCGCAGGTCGTGACCGGTGACGTCCCCGATGACCAGGCTGAGGGACCCCGTTCCGGTGACCACCGCGTCGTACCAGTCCCCGCCGACCTGGTCCAGGTTGTGTGCGGGTTGGTACCGGGCGGTGACCTGTAGACCGTCGATCGTGGGGAGGGGAGTGAGCATCGCCTCCTGGAGGATCGCGGCGGCCTCCACCCGGTCGGTGAGGCGTCGGGCGCGTTGCACGGCCTGGGTGACGTAGCCGGCGACGCTGACGATGACGGCCCGTTCCTCGACGTCGAGGGGCCGGGGGTGCTCCCAGGCGATGTTGAGGGTGCCGATCACCCCGGTGGGGCCGAGCAGCGGGGTGAAGAGCGTCGCCTCCCAGCCGGCGGCCTTCACGACCGGCCGCAGATCGGGGTAGGCCGCCACCAGCTCCGCCCGGTCGGCGAAGGCGAGGTGCCGGCCGGTGTGCAGCACCGTCGAGACCGGCACCCGGTCCGTCGTCGGGAATCGCGCCCGGGACGCCAGCACCGCCGGGAGGCCCTCCAGCCCGAACACCCGTACCCCGGCGGCCCCGTCGCGGAGGGCGACGCTGACGTGGGCCGCCTGGAACTCCCCGCCGATCAGGCGTTTGACGGTGGCGATGACGTCGGGAAGGGTCACCGTGCCGGTGAACTCCTGACTCGCCGTGAGCAGCAGTTCGCTGCGCCGCAGGGCCGCGTCGACCCGGGCCGACAACTCCAGGGCGGCGGCCTGGGCCTGCCGCTGACTCGTCAGAGCCTCCTCGGCCACCGCTGCGGCAGCCCGCGCCCTCAGCGTCACCGAACACACCTCTGCCAGGTCCGCCAGCAGGTCCAGTTCGTCGCGGGTCCACTTGCGGGGTCGGTCGTCGATCGCGCAGAGCGTTCCCAGCACCTGCCCCGCTCCGTCGGTGAGGGGTATCCCGGCGTAGGCGACCACTCCCGGAGCCCCGATCGCGGGGCTGTCGCGGACCCTCGGGTCGAGGCGGGCGTCGGTGACCACCAGCTCATCCCCGGACAGCACCGCCCGCTGCCAGGAGTGGCTCAGCGGAATCTCCCGCTGCTGCTGCCAGGCCGGTGCCAGCCCGAACGCCCCGGGGAGGACCTGCCGGGCGTCGTCGACCAGGGCGACCAGGGCCACCGGCGCGGCGAGCACCCGCGCCACCACCGCCGCGAACCGATCCATGTCCAGGTCCGGCACCGCGCCCAGCCCGGTCGCCCGGACCGCCGACAGCCGCGCCGCCTCGTCCCGCTCCCCGAGGAGGACCTCCCCGTCCCGCATCGCCATCGCCCCGTCGTACCCGCCGGCGTTCCACCGCACGCCTGGTACGGCCAGCATCGATGAGCGGTCGTGGCGACGTCGGAGACGGCAACTGTCTGTCTGTTGTGGCTGGCCGCAGGGCGTCGGGACACCGGTCACGGGGCGGTCAGGCGGCGGACGGCTTCGACCACAGCCGCCCGGCGGCGGTCCGGCTTGACCAGGTCCAGGAACTCGGGCTCGCGTAGCTGCCACATGTTGGCCAGGGCCAGCACGAGGGCGAGGATCTCGCTCGGGGCGATGCGGTCGGTGACGACGCCCCGGCTCTGGGCCTGCGCGATCAGGGCGACCTTCTCGGCCATCGCGGCGGTGGTGGACGCTCGCCGGGCGGCCGGGTCGCCGCGCTCGAGCTGGTACCAGGCCACGAAGCGCAACACGTCGGGGTGGGCGAGGCCGGCGTCGCAGAGCCGGCCGGCGTACTCGCCCAGATCGTCGGCGTCGATGGGGACGGCCGAGACGGTCTGCTCGACGATCAGGTCGAAGACCGCGTCGAACAGGCCGTCCTTGTTCTCGTAGAACGAGTAGACCAGCCCGGCGCTGATGCCTGCCCGCTTGGCCAGCCGGTCGACCCGCGCGCCGGCCACGCCGTGGGCGGCGAACTCCTCCAGCGCCGCCTCCAGCAGCAGGCGGCGCTTGGTCTCGGGATCCCGTGTTCGCATGCTCCCCAGTCTTCTTACTGAACATTCATTTGACAAGTCGAGCCGACCCTCTACCGTCAGCGCTTGCTGAATGAATGTTCATTAAGAAGGAGTCGTGATGGTCACCTGGACCCCCACAGCGATTAGCGACCAGGCCGGGCGGGTCGCCCTGATCACGGGCGGCAACAGCGGAATCGGCTGGCAGACCGCTCGTGTCCTGGCTGTTCACGGCGCCCGCGTCGTACTCGCCGGACGCGTTCCCGGCAAGCTCACGGCCGCCGCCGACGCGATCCGCGCGGAGGTCCCGTCGGCTGCGGTCGACACGCTCGTGCTCGATCTCGGCAACCTCACGTCGATCGGCGCCGCGGCGGCCCGGGTCGTCGACCACGGGCCGCTGGACCTGCTCATCAACAACGCCGGCGTGATGAACATCGCCGAGCGGCAGACCACCGCCGACGGGTTCGAGATGACCTTCGGCACCAATCACCTGGGCCACTTCGCCCTCACCGCCCAGCTCATGCCCGCTCTGCGCGCCGCCCCGGCCGCCCGGGTGGTGACGGTCAGCGCGATCGCCGCCCGCTGGGGCAGCGGTGAGCTGACCGACCTGATGAGCGAGCAGAGGTACCGGCCGATGGGCGCCTACGCGAAATCCAAGCGGGCCAACATCGTGTTCACCGTCGAACTCGCCCGCCGGCTGGCCGGCACCCCGATGACTGCCGTCGCCGTCCACCCCGGGGCCGCCATGACCAACCTCCAGCAACATACCCGGGGCCTGGCCGCCCGGCTGCTCCTGCCGATGCTCGGGCGGCTGGCGATGGGTTCGCCCGAGGGCGCTGCCTGGCCCTCGCTCTATGCCGCGACCAACCCTGCGGTCGAGAGCGGCGCCTTCATCGGGCCGGCCGGACGCCGCCAGGACTCCGGCACGCCGAAGCCGGCCCGCCTACCCCACGGCGCCGACGACCGGGCCGTCGGCGCCGCCTTGTGGCGCGACAGCGAGCGTCTGACCGGCACCCCCTTTGTCGTCTGACCGGCACCCCCTTTGTCGTCTGACCGGCATCGCCACGCGAAGCCGCTGGACTGGCGGGGTGGGAGAGACCACCAGGCCCACGCTGAGCACGACAGCGGCGACCACCGCGGGGACCAAGGATCGTGGACGTCTGGGCATGAGGCGGTCCTTTCGACGGTCGCGCGGGGACGGCTCTCCCCGGCGCCGCGCCCGAGCCCGGCACCGGGGGAGTGCGTCACGTCGCGGTGGTCGTCAGACGGCGGTGCGCGACCACTGCTGGTTGGTGCCGCTGTGGCACGGGTACTGCTTGAGGATCGCGCCGTTCGCGGTCGAGGCGGCCGGTACGTCCACGCACTTGCCGCTGTGTCGTGCTCGGAGCTGGACGTAGCCGCCGGTGGCGACCAGTTGGAACTGCTGGTTGGTGCCGGTGCCGCAGGTGTACTGGATGAGCTCGGCACCGTCGGCGGTGGAGGCGCTCACCACGTCGAGGCATTTTCCGCTGTGCCGGCTGACGATGCGCCAGTAGCCGCTGCCGGCGTCGGCGAACCGCCACTGCTGCCAGGGGTTGCCGGCGTAGGTGTACTGGCCCACGCGCGCACCGTTGTCGGTGTTCGGCGACTGGACCTCCATGGCCTTGCCGCTGTGCCGCACGTCGATGCGGTAGACCGTGCCCGGCGTCGGCGGGGGCGTGGTGGGGCTGCCACCGACGGTGTCACCCCAGCCGTACCGGATCCGGTCGGCGCCGGAGGTGTTGCGGATGGTCAGGTTGAGGGTGGTGCCGCTGCCGCTGAGGGAGAACATCGAGTACCAGTCGTAGCCGATGGTGCCGGGCTTGCCGCCGAGGGCCGGCCAGTAGGTGCTGCCCATCTGGTTGTCCCGCAGGACCTGGGCCATGGCGCGGATGTGGCGCACGAAGTTGTCGGTGCTGTTCGGGTCGGCGTAGTTGAGGCCGTTGTCCATGGGGGCGCCGAACTCGGTCGCGACGGCACGGGAGGCGCAGCTGCCCAGGCGGGTCTGGATGTGGCTGCGGAAGGCGTCGTAGGTCATCGGGCTGTAGAAGAAGGCGTAGTGGTGGAAGGAGAGCAGCGTCGAGTTGAACCGGGGGTCGGTGCAGACGTCCCGCAGGTCCTGGCTGTAGCCGGTGCCGCCGATGAGCACCCGGCCGGGCACGGCCGAGTAGTGGTAGCTGAGCCAGGTGGCGGCGAGGTCGCGCCACTCGGTCGAGCTGTACCCGTGCGGCTCGTTCATCGGTTCGAAGTACACGTTGGGGTTCGAGCCGTACGTGTTGGTCACGGTGGACCACATCGTGTTCCACGCGGCGAGGTTCGTGATCCTGCCGCCGGAGGCGGCGCCGTCCTCCCAGTAGGCGAGGATGACCGTGAATCCCCGGTCGGTGGCGGCGTCGATCGCCCCCCGGTAGGCGTTCCACCACGCCGTCCCCACCGTGTGGGTGTTGATCGGCAGCCGGACCGTGTTGACCCCCATGGTGGCGGCCATGTCGTCGTAGAGGGCATTGGCCTTGGCCCGTACCGTCGCGTTGCTGTCGGAGGCGCTCAGACCCTGCACGACGAGCGGGCCGGTGCTGAAGTTGTCGCCCAGTACCGCCCAGTTCATCCCGCGGAACTGCCGGGTGGCGGCGGTGGCCGGCGACGAGGTGGCGACGACGATGCCGCTGCCCAGCGCGGTCAGGGCGGTCACCAGGGCGATCAGCAGCCGGCGCGACGACCGGGTGCGCCGCGAGGATCGTTCTGCGGGACCGTCGGACGAGGTGATCCGTGTCATCGAGTGTCCAATCCCTGAACCTGGGCCCCGGCTCGACCAGCAGGCTGATGTCGTATGGATTACATCGGTAACGGAAGCGCCACCGAGAAACCAGATTCCGAACCGACCCGTTCAGGAACATCCGGCCTCGACCACCGGGCCCGGTGCATCCCCGTCATCGTGGTGGCGGTCGTCCGTGTCGTGTTGCCCATCCGGAGCACGGGTGGCATCGTGCGGGTGGTGAGCGGTCCCAGGACGGACGTCGGATGAAGCCGGTCTTGGTCTTCTCCCGGACGACGGGGTTCCGGCACGAGTCGATCCCGGCCGGCGTGCGGACCATCCAGGAGCTACGGCCCGGTGTCGAGGCCACGGAGGACCCGGACGCCTTCACGCGGAGCAACCTGGCGCGATTCGCGGCGGTCGTCTTCCTGAACACCAACGGCCGGGTGCTCACCGACACCGGTCGGACGGCGTTGGAGGGGTACGTGCGCGGCGGCGGTGGCTTCCTCGGCGTGCACTCCGCCGCCGCCACCGAGTACGGCTGGCCGTTCTACGGCGACCTGGTCGGCGCCTGGTTCGACAGGCACCCGGAGGTGCAGCCCGCCACGGTCACCGTGGTCGACCCGGGTCATCCGGCGACCGCCCACCTGCCGGCGTCCGGGACGCGCGTCGACGAGTGGTACGACTTCCGCTCGTACCCCGACGCCCGGATCCTGCTGCGCGTCGACGAGTCCACGTACGACGGTGGCGGCATGGGCGCGGACCATCCACTGGCCTGGTGCCACGAACGGTTCGGGGGCCGGTCCTTCTACACCGCGCTCGGACACACCACCGAGGCGTACGCCGAGCCCGCGTTCCGCGCCCATCTGGCGTACGCGCTGGGGTGGGTGAGCGGCGACCCTGCCTGAGGGCTCCCCGCTCCTCGGGTGTCGGGGTCGGCGTCAGCGGATGGCGGCGCAGGGGAGGGTGCGAAAACTAACGTATGCATTGACGGTGCTCTATGATTTCAGTGTCCACGGACCGGACCGCGCCGCCGATGTCTCCGTAGCCGTGGTCGTCCGGCGATCCGTCGGAAGGAGCGCGCCGATGGCGTCGATCGGGCCCACCCACCGCCGCCGGCCGACGGGGCCTTCCCCGCCACCACCGGGCAACTGACCTCGCCGCAGTTCCTGAACAAGGGGTTCCCGTACTTCGGCGGCCAACAGGTCAACAAGATCCTCGCCGAGTCCGCGAAGCAGGTCGCCCCCGGCTGGTCCTCCCTGCCGTTCCAGGTCTACGCCAACAGTGTCTTCGGCGACACCGGCGGCCGTGCGTACCTCGGCGGCACCACCCTCCAGGACGGGCTCGGGGCCCGGCAGGACGTCTCGGTGACATACGGCCGGGAACAGGACTTCACCCTCCGGTGACCCGGCCCGCCGTCCGGCCGCCCGGTCACGCCACCGCGCGGGACCACTGCTGGTGGGTGCCGCTGCCGCAGGTGTACTGCTGGATGTCGGCGCCGTCGCCGGTACCGGCGTTGACGACGTCGAGGCACTTGCCGCTGTGCCGTGCCCGGAGTTGGTGGTGGCCGTCGACGGCCACCCACTGCCACTGCTGGTTGGTGCCGGTGCCGCAGGTGTACTGGATGACGTTGGCGCCGTCGGCGGTCGATCCGGACGCGACGTCGAGGCACTTGCCGCTGTGCTGGTTGACCAGGCGAAGGTAGCCGCCCCCGGCGTCCTGGAACTCCCAGCGCTGGTTGCCGCCGCCGTTCCAGGCGTACTGCTTGACCTCGGCGTTGTCGGCCGTCGAACTGCTCACCACGTCCATCACCCGGCCGCTGTTGCGGTTGGTCACCCGGTGGTACGTGGGGGAGTTGCCGGTGACCGTGCCGGTGGCCGCGTCGACGGTGATCGACGGAGCCCAGGTCAGGCTCATGCTGGTGCCCGACGGGAAGGTGATCGGCAGCCACACGTACTGCGAGTCGTTGACCGGCCCGCCCGACGCGCCCGCCCAACGGTCGCCCAGATACAGGTAGCTCGTCGTGGTGGTGCCCTGGATCGGCAGCACGAACGCCGGCTGGGAGCGGAACGTGGTGGCGTCACCCACGTTGCTCCAGCCGGTCCACGGACCGGAGATGCTCGACGCGGTCGCGTACTTTGCCTGGTTCGGGCTCCAGCCGGTGGCACCGGAGGTCAGCATGAAGTAGGTGCCGCCCCGCTTGAACAGGGCGGGGGCCTCGCGGTGGGCGTCGTTCCAGAAGTTGCCGACGAGGCTGGCCACGCTGAGGTGATCCGGGGTGAGCCGGTAGATGTGCAGGTCGTAGTTCTCGTCGGCGGCCGAGATCATGTAGGCGGTACCGCCGTCGTTGTAGAGGGTGATGTCCCGCGACATGTGCCCGAGCGGGCGGAAGCTGCCGTGGTAGGTGTAGGTGCCGTCGACCGTGGCCGAGGAGGCCACGGCGGCGCGCGCCTCGCTGTAGTTCGTGCCGTTCTCCTTGTGCATCCACATGACGTAGCGCCCGGTGGCGGCGTTGTAGATGACCTTCGGCCGCTCGATGTTGGCCGACTGCAACTCGGCGGCCGAGGACTGGGTGAGCACGTTGGTGCGGAACTCCCAGGTGCGCAGGTCGGTCGAGCGGTAGACCGACACCGCCCGGAAGGTGTTGTTCGGGTGGCGGTTCTCGCCGAACCAGTAGTAGTACGAGCCGACCTTGAGGACGCCTCCGCCGTGGGCGTGCAGGGCGTTGCCGCTGGTGTCGGTGAACTGGGTGCCGTTGGTGATGGTGACCGGCGCCGCCAGGGCGGGTCGGCCGTCGCCGACCACCGCCGCCACGACCGTTGCGGCCGTCACGGCGAGCGCCACCGCGAGGGACAGGAGCCGTCCGCTGGATCTCACTGCGCACCTCCGGCACCGGTTCACACGTGGGTAACTTCTTGGTAATCGATACGGGCCCGGCGCACCACAGATCGCAGGTCTTCGTGGCCCCCAACCCGGCTTCCACCGTGTCGACCGGAGGGCTGGCCCGCACGCTGAGTTTCGCGGTGCGCGGCCTGACCATCGGGGCGGTGGTGCAGGTGGTCGGTGGCGTCAAGCTCTCGGTCACCAAGGACCCCGCGACCGGATCGTTCACCGCGGCCATCGAGGCCACCGGCACCCCGAAGACGCTGCGGGCCCAGGTCGAGGCGACCGGCCCGGACGGCCACGTGGTCCGCGCGGTGTGGGACTCCTCCGACTCACCGAGTCGGCTGAACAACGACACCATCAACCTTCCGCTCCCGGCGGGGGTGAACCTTGACCCGGTGGTGCAACTGCTCCAGCTCTACGTGGACCTCGACGCGCCCGGCCTGGACGCGGTCACCGCTGACCGCCTCGGTCAAGTGGTCTACCTCTGATCCTCCCGTCGCCCGGCGGCAGGCGGATCGACCGCCGGGCGACGGGGGACGTCATCTGCATGGACGTCAAGATGCCGAACGTCTCCGGGGTGGAGGCGACCCGCCGGGTACGGGCGGCCGGCGGCCCCCCGGTCTGCGTGCTGACCACGTTCGGCGAGGAGGACGTGCTGTGGTCGGCGGTCGACGCCGGAGCGGCGGGGTTCGAGTTGACGTCCGCGACGCCGGAGAACCTGATCGAGGCGGTCCGGACCGTGGCGGCCGGCGGCACCTGGATCGACGGCACGCTGCTCGGCCCGATGCTGGCGACGGTGCGGAAGCTGCGCCAGTCGAGGGCCGGCGGTGGGGACAACCGCGTCGCCGCCCTCACTGAGCGCGAGCTGGAGGTGCTGCGGCTGATGGCCCGTGGCGCCTCCAACCGGGAGATCGCCGACGGGCTGTTCCTGGCCGAGACGACGGTGAAGACCCACATCGGCGTCGTCTTCAGCAAGCTCGGGGCCCGGGACCGCGCGGCCGCGATCGTCATGGCCTACGACGCGGGCGTCGTGCAGCCCCGCGGATAGCCGACCTCCGACGTGACCCCTGTTGGCCGGACACCTCGATGTCTGTCAGGAACTCCCGGTGGATCGCCTCGGAGGCGTCGGGGCTGACGTTACCCAGACGGCTGTGCCGGCCGTGAGGGTTGCCGAAGCCTTGATGTGAAAGAAGATGTCCATTCTCAGGTCGTGGCGGGGCGGCCAGGCGCGGGGTGTGGACCGGGTCGGCCGCGAGGGAGGCAAAGAACTGTCTCGGCCCTGGCGTTGTCCGGGCAGTCGGCGACCCTGTCCGCTCCGCCGGTGCGGCGACGGGCCGTCCGCCCCTCGGGGCCGTCGAGGAGCCGAACGACCGTGCTCAGGACGCCTCGGGTGGAGTTGACGCTGGGGCGCGGTTGATCGCGGCGGCGACCGCAGCGCCGATGCGGCTCAAGGCTGCCAGGTCGGCGGGCTCCAGCTGATCTATCAGGTACTCGCGGACCGCCGCGACATGGCCCGGTGCCGCCGCCACGACCATCTCGTAACCGGCCTGGGTCAGGGTCGTGTTGGTGCGCCTGCCGGGGCCGGGAACCCGGGCCCGTGCGAGCAGTCCGCGTTTCTCCAGCCGTCCGACGACATGGGACAGCCGGGACAGCGACGCCGACGTCCGGGCGGCGAGACGGCTCATCTGCATCGTGTGGTCCGGCTCCTCGGAGAGCACCGAGAGCACCATGTACTCGAAGAAGGTCAGCTCGGACTCGCGCTGCATCCGGGCGTCCAGGGCGGCCGGCAGGCTGATCATGATCGCGGAGTTGGCCAACCATGCCGTCCGCTCGTCCTGGCTCAGCCACCGCGTCCCGACGTGCGTGGGCTTACCCACCGCCTCCTTCTTGGTCACGAGGGTCACGCTACCAATCGCTTGTTGACGCTTCAAGTTCCGGGGTGTAGAACTTGAAGCGTCAAGTTCGCCTGCCCGTCCCGACGGCGCGGACCGGCGATCCCGCAGAGGAAGGACTACCCGATGCAGGTCACGTCGCTGGGAGGACTCGAGGTCTCGCGCATCGGCCTGGGCGCCATGGGCATGTCGGCGTACTACACCGGCGCCGGACGTGACGAGGCCGAGTCGATCCGCACCATCCACCGGGCCCTGGACCTCGGCGTCACCCATCTGGACACCGCCGAGGTGTACGGGCCGTACGTCAACGAGGAACTGGTGGGCCGCGCGATCAAGGGCCGCCGCGACGACGTCGTCCTCGCCACCAAGTTCGGCCTCGTCTCCCACACCGGCAGACCGGGTCCCGACAGCACCCCCGCCACCATCCGCGCGGCCGTGGACGGGTCGCTGCGGCGGCTCGGCACCGATCACATCGACCTGTACTACCAGCACCGGGTCGACCGCGGCACGCCCATCGAAGAGACGGTGGGAGCGTTGAGTCAGCTGGTGGCCGCCGGCAAGGTGCGCCACATCGGCCTCTCGGAGGCGTCCGCGGCGACGATCCGACGGGCCCACGCGGTGCACCCGGTGGCCGCCGTCCAGACCGAGTACTCGTTGTGGACCCGCGACCCGGAGGCCGAGGTGCTGCCCACGGTGCGGGAGCTCGGAATCGGCTTCGTGCCCTACTCGCCACTGGGGCACGGCTTCCTCACCGGTGACATCCGCTCACTCGACGACTTGGACGCCGCCGACTGGCGACGCACCAACCCCCGGTTCACCGGCGACAACCTCACGCGCAACCTCCGCATCGTCGACGAGGTCCGCGACGTCGCCGACGAAGCAGGAGCCACGCCCGCGCAGATCGCGCTGGCCTGGCTGCTCGCCCAAGGCGAGGGCATCGCGCCGATCCCGGGCACCCGGCGTGTCCACCGACTCGAGGAGAACTGCGCCGTCGACGGCATCCGGCTCACCGCCGGCCAGATCGCCCGACTCAACGACCTGACCCCGGCGTCCGGCGCTCGCCACAGCAAGCCCGACATGGCCGTCATCGACGGTTGAGAACAGCAGAACGTGCGGATCGGCCCTGCCTCGGCCGCAGGTCAAACACCTGAAAGGGCATCATGCAGAGCAACGTGATCCGGGTCGGCATCATCGGCGCGGACACCAAGGCGACTCCTACGCCTGGCAGCTTGCTGATCAACTGCGTGGCTACTTCTACATCCGTCGAAACGCGCGACCCTGGCTGACCACCGGCATGTCGGCGTTGGCCGCCGTCGAGGCGGACCAGGACGCCCGGGCGCAGGCGGCAATGCACCAGACGATCGGCCAGGCGCACTGGGCGGTGGGGGAGCACGTGTGGGCGCTGGAACGGTTCCGGCACGCCGCCTCCCTGGCGAAGGAGTGCGGGTGGCGGGTCGGCCTGGCCTACCAGGAACACAACATCGGGCTGGTCCACGTCGCGCTCGGTCATCTGAACGAGGCGCCGGCGCACTGCCGGCGTGCGCTGGAGATGAGCCAGGACAACGCCTTCGAGCACGTCCGTGCCGTCACGCTCAACAACATGGGTTCGTTGTGCCACGATCGCGGCCTGCTCCGGGAGGCAACCGAGCACTTCTCGGCCGCCCTGAAGATCAACACCCGCGACTCCCGGCACCGATCGGCAATGGTCAACCTCGGCATGGTGCTGCGGCAGCTCGGCCGGTACCCGGAGGCCCACGACCATCTGAAGGCGGCGCTCGCCTACTACCGGCGGATCCGCTCGCACTCCGCCGAGATCGCCATCCTCGACGAGCTGAGCTGGCTGCACACACAGTCGGGCATGCCGAGCGCCGCCGTCGAGGCCGCCCAGCGCGGCCTGGCGATGAGCCGGCGGCTCCACAACCGGCGGACGGAGGCCGCCCTGTTGTGCGCGCTCGGTGCCGCGCTGCTCAGTTCCGGTGCCGTCGCCGCGGCCGAGCAGCGGTTCCGGCAGTGCCTGGACCTCGCCTACACCTGCTCCTACCCGTACCTGGAGGCACAGGCCCATGTCGGTCTGGCCAGGACCCACCTGGCCGCCGGTCGGGCCGACGACGCCGAGAGGGACGCCAAGACCGCCCGGGACATCGCCCGCCGCCGCGGCTACCACCACCTGCACTGCGAGGCACTGCTCGCACACGGCTCCGCCTGTCTCGTCGCCGGCCGCGCCGGCCAGGCGGTCGCGGACTGCACGGAGGCAGCCGAGCTGATCGAGAGAACGGGTTCGCCGTTGCTGGCCGACCAGGCCGCCCACATCATGGCGCTGGCCCGTCAGCCGCCAGCTCCGACGGGAGTCAGGTGAAGAAGGGGCGCGGGGACCGCACCGGTCACACCTCGGTGACGGTCATCAGGTCGGCGAGGCCGGCGATGGTCAGGACGGGAGCCAGCAGTGGGCTGGCGACGAGGTGGATCCGGTCGACGTGGGGGAACAGGACGGCCAGGCCGGCGCTGTCGAGGTACTCCAGGGCGGTCAGGTCGACCGTCAGCCGGCCGGGGGCGGCCTCCACGGCGCGGGTGAGGGCGGCCCCGAAGTCGGCGGCGTTACTCATGTCGACCTCGCCGGTCGCGGTCAGGACGGGGGTGCCGTCGGGCTGCTGGCCGCTGGTGAGGGTCAGAGCGGTGGTCATGGGATCCTCGCCTGCATGTCGATGGTGGTGCCGGTGGCGCCGGAGGTGACGGTGATGGAGTCCATCAGGGCCCGCATCAGGACCAGTCCGCGTCCCCGATGGGTGTCCTCACCCGGCTGCGGGGTCTTCCAGCGCCCGCTGTCGGTGACGCTGAGGTGCAGACCGTCGGCGGTCGCGGTGGCCCGCAGACGGATCCGCCCACCGGGGCTGTCACGGTGGCCGTGCTCGATGGCGTTGGCGCAGGCCTCCCCGGCGGCCACCAGGACGTTGTAGGCGTCGGTGGGATCGAGCCCGCAGCGGTTCAACCAGCCGCGCAGGGCGGTGCGCACCGGTGCGAGACCGGCGCTCTCGGCGGCGAAGTCGAGTTCCAGCGGGCCGGGGTGACGGTAGAGCAGGACCGCCACGTCGTCGTCGTAACCGCCGGACGGGGTCAGCTGGTGCATGACCTCGGTGGCGAGGGCCTCGATGGGCTGGTCACGCCCGTGCTGGAGCACCGTCACGACCTGGTCGATGCCGGCGGTCAACGGCTTGCGGCGGCGTTCGACGAGCCCGTCGGTGTAGAGCATCAGGATCGCCCGCGCCGGGAGGAACTCCTCGACCTCGGGCCGCTCATCTCTGCCCCGGACCCCGAGGGGACGGGAGTGACCCTGGTCGAGCAGCCGGGTGGTGCCGTCGGGAGCGGTGACGATGGCGGGAGGATGCCCGGCGCTGGCATATCGCAGCTCCCCGGTGGCCGGGTCGAGGACGGCGCAGAAGACCGTCGCGCAGAGGGCCCCGGGCACCTGGGCGGCGAACCGGTCGAGCGCGGTGAGTGTCCGGGACGGGCTGGAGTCCTGGAGCAGCAGGGCGCGACAGGCGCTGCGCAACTGCCCCATGACGGTGGCGGCCTGCAGCCCGTGACCGACACAGTCCCCGACGACGATACCGATCTGCCCGTCGACGAGCGCGATGGTGTCGTACCAGTCACCGCCGACCTTCAGCGGCCGGGTGGCCGGCGCGTACCGCACGGCGAAGTCACGGGGCAACTGCGAGGGGCCGAGGATGGCCCGTTGCAACGCGAGGGCGGTCTCCCGCTGCTGGTCGATCTGCTGCACCCGGTGCAGCCCCTGACCGAGGTGACCCGCCAGCAGGGCCAGCAGGGTCTCGTCCTGCTCGGTCACCGGGCGCCGCTCGCCGAGGTCGATCCAGAGCGCCATGGTGCCGCGGGGATGCTCGACCGCGATCCCGACCCCGGTGGTCTGGTCCGCGACCGTGGTGAGCAGGGGCCGGTCCCGCAGGTCGGTGAGGGTCCGCCGGCGTTGCTCGGTGAGGGTGTCCCACCGCTGGTGCGGGTCGGTCGTGGCCACCGTCGGGGTGGGGGAGCCGTCGAAGACCACCGCGAGGACCCGGGTGGCCCGCCACAGCCCCTGCAACTCCTCCAGGACCCCGTGCAGGGCGTCGGTGAGATCGTCCGCCCGGGACAGCCGGATGCTCAGGGCGGCCAGCGCGCTCTCCCGTTGCACCGCGTAGTGCTCCGCCGTGACGTCGCGGAAGGTGCCGACGATGACCCGCCGGCCGGTGTCCGGGTCCTGCACCTGGTTGAAGGCGGCGGCGACCCACAGCCGATGCCCGTCCCGGTGGGTCACCGGAATGGTGTACGTGCCGCTGGGGTGACCGACGAGCAGGGTGAGAGCGTCGGCGACCTGCTGGTGTGCCTCCGGCTCGGTCTCCCGGCTCGGCCACCACGGGTGGACGGGTGCGTAGGGAAGCCCGTCGGGGCCGTAGCCGAGGATGTCGGTGAAGGTGGGGTTGATCTCGACGACGGTGCCCTCCTCGTCGCAGACGAAGAAGGCCTCCTGGAGCGAGTCGACCAGCGCGGTGCGCCACCGGGCGTGGTGGTTGCGCAGCCGGGCCAACTTCA
This sequence comes from Micromonospora rosaria, assembly GCF_001567585.1. GTDB lineage: Bacteria > Actinomycetota > Actinomycetes > Mycobacteriales > Micromonosporaceae > Micromonospora > Micromonospora rosaria. The sequence goes on along the minus strand of NZ_LRQV01000003.1, from coordinate 111,773 downwards.
CGTTCGTCCGCACCCGGGCCAGCAGCTCGGCGGCGGCGAACGGCTTGACCAGATAGTCGTCGGCACCCGCCTCCAACCCCTCGATGGAGTCCTCCTGCCCGGCCCGCGCCGACAACAGCAGGACCGGAGTCCCCGCCGTCCGGGGTTCGGCGCGCAGGGCTGCCACCAGTTGCAGACCGTCCAGGCGGGGCATCATCACGTCACTGACGACCAGGTCGGGCTGGGCGACGCGGGCCGCCTGCAGGGCCGCCTGGCCGTCGTCGACCGCCTCGACCCGGTGACCGGCCGCGCGCAGCAGGCGGGTGAGGTACTCCCGCATGTCGGCGTTGTCGTCGGCGACCAGGATGTGCGCCGGGTTGGCGGACACTGCGGTCGTCGGCGCCGGCACGCTCCGGGCGACCTCCGCGTCGAGGGACACGGAGGGCTCCGCATCCGTCGGAGCCTCCGGTGGCAGCCACCGCAGCACCTCCTCGACGAAGGGTTCGGCGGTGGCGAAGGGGTCGCGGTCCCGGGGCCGGGCGACGGTGCCCGGCGGCAGGTGGGCGCTGCCGAAGGGCAGCGCGATGGTGAAGGTCGTGCCCACCGCGAGGGTGCTGTCGGCGGTGAGGTCGCCGCCCTGCAGCTCGACGAGCTCCTTCACCAGCGCCAGGCCGATGCCGCTGCCCTCGTTCGATCGGGAGCGGACGTTCTCGATGCGGTGGAACCGTTCGAACAGCCGCGGCATCTCCTCGGCGGGCACCCCGATCCCCGTGTCGGCGACGGTCACCACGGCCCGGCCCTCCTCGGCCCGCAGCCGCACCCGGATCGTGCCGTCGAAGGTGAACTTCAGGGCGTTGCTGAGCAGGTTCAGGATGATCTTCTCCCACATGCCCCGGTCGACGTACACCGGCTCGGCCAGCGCCGGGCAGTCCACCTCGAAGGTGAGGCCCGCGCGTTCGACGGCGGAGCGGAAGACGCTGGCCAGGTCGGCGGTGACCGCGGCGAGGTCCACCGGCTCGTAGCGGGCCTGCATCCGCCCGGCCTCGATCCGGGAGAAGTCCAGCAGCGTGTTGACCAGCTTGCCGAGTCGCAGCCCGTTGCGGTGCATGACCTGCAACTCCTCGCGCACCCCCTCGTCGGTGTCGCCGAGGCGGGACCGCAGCTCCGCCAGCGGGCCCATGATCAGGGTCAGGGGAGTACGGAACTCGTGGCTGATGTTGGAGAAGAAGGCCGTCTTGGCGCGGTCGAGCTCGGCGAGCTCCTCGGCCCGCTGCTGCTGCGCCTGGTAGCTGCGGGCGCTCGCGATCCCGGCCGCCACGTGTCCCGCCGCCAGTTCGACGAAGCCCCGGTACCCGCCGTCGAGCGGCCGGTACCGGTTCAGCCCGGCGACCATGAAACCGTACGGGGCGCCGCCCTGTTGCAGCAGCGGCACCAGGAGAGCCTGGGTGGGCGGCTGGGACCAGGCGCCGGTCGGCAGCCCCACGAACGCGGCGCCGTCGAGGGGGACCAGGACCGACTCACCCCGCGCCAGCGCCGCCACCGGCCACACCGGGGTCGGCTCGTCGGCCGGAATCGTGCCGAGGGCTGCGGAATGACCCGCAGGTATGCCCGCGGCCGCCGCCAGGTGGGCGCTGCCGTCACCCGCCAGGAGGTAGATCGCCGTGAAGGGCAGGTCGAGGTCGTTGCGGCCGAGCTGCCGGGTGACGAAGGCCAACGTCTCGTCCTCGGTACGCACCACACTGGGATCGGAGCCGAGGTCACGCAGCGTGGCCATCCGCCGTTCCCCGACGACCCGCTCGGTGTCCTCGCTGACCACGCACAACATGCCGACGAGGGCGTTGTCGTCGTCGCGCAGCGGGCTGTAGGAGAAGGTGTGGTAGCTCTCCTCCCGGTAACCGGACCGCTCCAGGAAGAGCAGCAACGCCGCATCCCAGGTCGCCACCCCGGTGCCGAGCACCCGATCGATCCGGGGGCCGATGTCCGGCCAGATCTCCGCCCACACCTCACGGGCCGGGCGGCCCAGCGCCCACGGGTACTTGCGGCCGAGGGTGTCGCGCCGGTACGCGGCGTTGCAGAAGAACGTCAGCTCAGGACCCCACGCCATCCACATCGGGAAACGGGACGACAGCAGGATGTCCACCGCCGTACGCAGGCTCTGCGGCCAGCCGGTGGGCTCCCCCAACGGCGTCGACGCCCAGTCCACCTTCGTGAGGTCACTGCCGATCTCGCCGTCGCCAGCGAACACGTCGGCGCTGCTCAGAGGCCGTTGTTCAGCGCTGCTCATCGTCGCGACACTCCCTCGAACCGCACGCCCAACCCGGCAGCGACCAGCTGACCGCTCAGGACCGGTGCCGACCTCGGCGTCAACGTGCCGACGGCGCAGATGCCTCGCGCCATCGTAGAACAAGATCAGCCTGCCGGCCCGGCGACGCCGACGGCGTAGGCGCGGGGTGGTTCGCCCCTGCGCCTACGCCCCAGCGGGGCGGGATCAGAGCTGGAAGCCCGCCGGCTGACGCTCGGTCGTGGCGGCCAGCCGGGCGACCTCAGCGGCCGGGACCGGATTCAGGGGGACCGTGGCGAGCCAGGCCTGGAGCTCGGGCAGGCTCAGGCCCGGCGGGATCTCGCCCACGTAGGCCGGAAAGTACAGCAGGGTGTTGGGGCCCACCCGCCAGCTCTCGGCGAGGGCACCGACGTCCACGGCGTCGAAACCGATGGCGTCGAGCAGCTCCGCGACCCGCTTTTTGGCGTCCGGGTCGTCGCCGGTGACGGGCAGCGCGGTGCGGTCCGGGGCGCCGGCCGGGCGGGGCAGCTCCCGCAGCAGCCGGCCGTTGACGTTGTGGAACGCCTTGACCACGTGCGACCCGGCCAGGAACCGTTGCACGAGCTCGCTGGAGGTCAGCTCGTCGGCGTCGAGCTCCGGACGGGACCAGCCCGTGAACGCCGGCGCGTAGTTCATCGTGTCGATCACCGTCTTGCCGGCGAGTGCGGCACGCGGTAACTGCTCGTAGCGGGCCAGCGGGATGGCCGAGACGACGAGGTCAGCCGCCTCCGCCGCCTCGGCGGGAGTGGCGGCGCGGGCGAGCGGGCCCAGCTCGGCGACGAGGTCGACGAGCGTCTGCGGGCCGCGCGAGTTGCTGACCACGACGTGCCAGCCGGCGCCGACGGCGCTGCGGGCGATGGCGGAACCGATGGCGCCGCTGCCGATGAGGCCGAGTGTTCTGGTCATGTGGCTGCTCCGTGGCGAAAGGGGTGGAAGGGCTTGTGCTGGTTACGCTAGGAGCTGCCATTGATGTGAGGTCCCGAGGATGTGGCGGTGGTCATAGGTGCGCATCGGGGAGCTGGCACGCCGCAGCGGCGTGAGCGTTCGGTCGCTGCGCTACTACGAGGAGCAAGGATTGCTGACGGCCGAGCGCGACTCGGCCGGCCGCCGCCGCTACCCCGAGTCCGCCGTCGCCCGGGTCGCGCTGATCCGGCGCGCGTTCGCCGCGAGCCTGTCCAGCCGGGCCCTCGCCGATCTGCTGCCGCTGCTCGAGGCGAAGTGCATACCCCGGTCCCGGGCCATGCTGATCGCCGAGCGCGAGCGCCTGGAGGCGCAGATCGCCGCGCTGACCCAGGCCCGCGTGCGCCTCGACGAGGTCATCACGGTGGTGAGCGAGCCGGACTGGACGTGCGACTCCTGAAGGCGGAGACGGGTGCGTTGACACCCCACTCGTTCATCGCGTCGAGCACGGGACGGAGCGCCCAGCCCAGCGCGGGTCAGCTCGTACACGACGCGGGGCGGGATGTGACCCGGGCCGTCACGGGGACACCGCATCGCACCCTGGTGGCGCGGATCCGCGCCCTCGATCGGCGTGCGCTGTTCCTGAAGCAGCCGCCACCGCCGGTCGAGCCCGGTCAGCGGATGGAGACATCAGCAGGGACGGTACCTCGGCGGAAGCCGCTGCGGCCGGCAGGGTCTTCCACAACTTTGCCGTCATTCCTGGGGCTCCCTCGGCGCGCTGTCCGGCAGGGAGAACGCTCAGGTAACGGCGTGATACTCGGTCGCCCATCCGTGTGCGGACGCGCTCGGCGATGGCGTCGAGCAGGGGCTCACGGCGTCGTGGTCGAGCCTGCGGTACGGCGACAGCGAGCGAAGGAGATCCCGGCCGCACCCGGTCGTACAGCTCCGGCACCTCGTTGAACACCCGACCGAGGTCACGTCGGTCCGCGCCTGCCATCGCCCTATCCTGCCCGCCGCCGGGAGCGGCGGCGGCCGCCTCGCAGGGACGGGAGCCCTGCTCACCGGTCAGGGGCGCAGGAAGGTGACCCGTTCGGCGGTCTCGGTGAGCTGGAGGGCGAGGTCCCCCGAGTCCACCTCGGCCGCCGGCACCCCCAGGGACCCGGCGATCGCGGCGGCCAGCCCGGTCGGGGAGATCGTCCCCCGGGGGCCCAGGGGCAGGGGTCCGACCGGGTCGGGAACCCGTTCCGAGCCTTCCGGGGCCCGCAGGGTCTTGCCGTAGCTGCCGGGGGAGTGCGGCTCCACCGCCAGGTGCTGGGCCTCCGGGGGCTGGTGCAGGTCCAGCCGGGCCAGTTCCCCCTCGAAGAGGCAGAGCAGCACCTCCGGGCTCAGTCGGCGGGTCACCCAGGGGGTCAGGTGCCCGGTGCCGGCCCGGTCGGCGTACCCGTCGACGAGCAGCCCCGGGTAGCCCGAGACCACCTGGGAGCGGATCAGGGCCCCGGTGAGGGTGGGGAACTCCACCGGCAGGGGAGCGGCGGCGTCGCGGGCCTCGTCGGCGGGGCCCAACCGGCCCACACTGACGGCTCCGTCGACCAGGTGCCGGACCCAGGTCTGGTCCACGCCGAGGAACCGGATCGACTCGGCCGGCAGCAGCCCCTCCTCCGGTACCAGGTAGCCGAAGGGCACCCCGTCGAGCCGGGTCAGCCCGGTCAGCCAGTCCCGCACCCCGGGCGGGAGGGTGTCGTCGATCGGGGCCACGGACAGGGGGTACCCGGTGTCGGCGTTGCGGGCGGCGCGCTGGGTCCGGGCGGCCTGCTGGTCCCGGCGGCGACGCCACCCGTACAGGGCGGTGGCGGTGTCCCCGCTGCCCAGGGCGAGCAGCCGGCCGAGCTGCCAGGCGGCGGCGTACCCCAGGTCGAACATGCCCAGCTCCGGGTCGAAGCGCAGCAGGGCGTCCCCGGTGCGGACCGGGGCCACCCGCCCCCCGTCGGTGGGGCCGGGCACCAGGGGCCCCCGGTACCAGCCGATGCTGCTGCCGCCCTGCCGCAGCCGGTGCCGGGCGGGCACGAACCCCTCCGCGAGGTACCGGTCGGCGGCGGGCTGCCCGGCGGGGGGAAGCCGGAGGGCGGCCCCCTCCTCGGCGAGGTCCCGGACCAGCGTGGCGAAGGTGTGGTCGGCGCTCACCGAGGCGAACCGCCAACTGGTCAGGCTGACCAGCCGGACGGTGTCCCCGACCGGGGCGGGTCCCCGGTCCAGCACCCAGGACCCGTCGGTGGCCGGGGTGAACCGGTGTTCCAGGGAGACCAGGTGCACCACGCTGGTCATCCCGGCCGGCGGCAGTCGGGTGCCGACCACCACCGCCGTGTCGGCCGGGTCGTTCCCGTCGGCGCGGACATGGGCCAGCAGGGGCAGGTCGGCGTACCCGGGCAGCAGGTCGGCCAGCAGGGCGGCCGGGACGTCGATGACGGTGACCGGCTCCTGCGCCGACTCGTGGGACTCGGCAGCGGCGGCGGCCGGCGGCAGCCAGGGACCCGCCCCCACCTGCCCCAGGGGCACCGTCGAGACGGGCGGTGCCTCCTGCTCGGTGAAGAGCAGCAGGGCCAGCCAGGGCGGGGTCTGCGGCCCGGCTCCCCCCGGGCTGCGTTCCCAGGGCAGGGTGGCCCGCTCCAGCACGATGTGCGGCAGCACGGTGGCGTGGTCCCCGACGCTGCCCTCCGGCGGGAACACCGACCGGATGAGGGCGGGAGCCAGACCGAACCGGTCCCCGGCGACGGTGAACCGGCGGGTGGTGGTGAAGTCCGCCGGTTCCAGACTGACCCGGTGGGAGAGGGTGACCTGGTAGTCGCCGGCGGCGAGCACCGGGCGGTGCTCGCGGCGGAAGGTCACCGGGGACTCAGACATGGGCTGCCACCTGGGGGATCGCGTGGAACTGGGTGGTGTCGAAGCCGGCGGTGTCGAGCACCGCCGAGGGGAGCAGGGCGGCGGCGACCGCGCTGCGAGTGGCGGCGACCCCCGGGTCGGCCATCGCCGTGCGGATCGTGCTCGCCCGCGCCGCCGGCCCGTCCGGGACGACCGGCCGCCGCGGCGGCGGCGCCAGGGTGATCACCTCCCGCGTGTACAGGGGGGTGTCGGCCGTCAGGGCGGACCGGTCCACCCGGACCGCCCGGGCCGGGGACGGCGGCCGGGGCCGCAGCTCGTACCCGGTGACCAGGTCCTCCACCAGGGCCGGGTCGGTGACCTGAGGGGCGAGCCGGCCACCCCACAGGGCGAACGGCAGCCCCTGACGGACCGGGGTGTAGTCGAACCGGTCCTCGACCGGGAGCCCTTCGTGGGTGACCACGATCCGGTGCACGGCGGTGACGGCGCCCGGGGCCAGGTCGGCCGGGCCGACCCCGAACGCGGTCCGCCCTCCGCCGGTGGGCAGGGCCACCTCCCGCTCCCGGGTGCCCCGGACCGCCCCGCTGGCCGGGATGGCGCTGGTGGTCGACACGACCAGGGTGGCCGGGTCGACGATCCCCAGATCCTCGGCGGCGGCGTCGGGGGCGGCACGGTGGGTGTCGGCCCGTACCGACAGGCCGAGGACCCGGTCCCGGGGCGGCAGCAGGGTGTCCCGGAACCGGTCCCAGCTCACCGGCTCCGGTTTCGCCCCGCCGGCCGAGCCGAAGGAGATGCGCATGGTGACGATGCCCAGGTCGATGGCGGCGGTCCCGCCGAAGTCCGGACCCCACAACTGGACGTCGGTGCCGACCTGCACGCTCAGCGTGTGGGTGCCGAAGAGGCTGAAGGTGTACGACACCCCGATGCTGACGTGCAGGGACGCCTCGTAGTGGTACGGCTGCCAGGAGATCAGGAAGTCCATCGAGGCGTCGAACCCGGCCCGCAGGGAGTCGTCCTGCCACAGCGCGGTGACCCGGCCACCGGCCATCAGGGTGGTGGGGGTCAGCGCGAAGTACCCGGCCCCGGAGATGCTGAACTGCTTCGTGACCTGCCAGGCGAAGCCGAGCCGGGGCACCGTGGGGTAGTGGGCGGGCACCGGGAACTGGGGGTGGTAGCCACCGGCGGTGAGGGCGAAGTCCCCGGCGTGCTCCCCGGTGAACCAGGTGGCGAAGGCGAACCCGCCGGTCAGGTGGCAGTCCGGGGCGAGCAGGTACGAGGCCCGGGTGAGCTGGGCCTCCACCGCCAGGTACCCGTCGTCGGGGACCAGGGTGGCGCGGATGGCGAGTTGGATCTGGGCGACCGGGCTGACCGGTCCCGCCCCCGCGTCCGGGGCGGGCAGCACCACCGTGGCCATCCCCAGCACGTCCAGCTCGAACCGGTGCCCGAAGGCGGCGGCGACCAGCAGGAAGGCGTCCACCATCTCGAAGGAGTTGACCCGCAGCCCCAGGGCGAGGAAGTAGTCCCCGACCGAAGGCGGCAGGTAGTCGGCGAGGATCCGCAGCTCGTCGGCGAGGGTGGTGCCCGGGGGCGGCCCGGTGATCGCGTCGGCCACCAGGGGGAAGCCGGCCACCTGGTCGATGGCGGGGGCGATGAACCGCCGGTTGTACCCGAACCCGCCCGCCAGCCCCCGCAGCGACAGGGCGGGCGGGCCGGCGTGCAGGCCGTTGAGGTAGGCGTAGGCGAACAGGGACGGCCCGGCGGGGAGCTGGACGTAGGCGCCCATCGCCCCGACGGAGAAGGTCGGGGTCCGGACGCTCAGCCCTCCGCTGTAGGCCGGGTAGCGGACCCCCTCGTACTCGATCATGTCCTTGCGCAGGGCCCCGCCGATGCGCAGCGGGACGGTGTCGTAGGCCAGCCCGATCCCGGCCAGGTCGAAGGTGGGCATCGAGAGGGGGTTGGTGGCGGAGACCCCGATGGCCAGCCCGCTCAGCGAGAGGGTCAGCCCGGCGACGGTGACCGAGGCGTCCAGCAGCAGGGCGATCCGGGCCTCCTGGCCGGGGGACTGCCGCCAGGCCAGGCCGACCCGGGAGATGTGCAGGGGCCCGAAGGACCGCTGCACGGTGAGCCAGGTGGCGTCGTCGCCGGTCCGCACCGGCGCGGGGGCGCCCGTGGCGGGTGCCGGGGCGACCCCCGGAGGGCCGCCGACCGGTACCGCCAGGGCCTGGGTGAAGGGCCCGAGCAGCAGGGTGGCGTCCACGGTGAACCCGGCGGCCAGGTCCCCGGCGGGCAGGGCGAAGCCCGCCGGGAGCAGCGCGGCGAGGGCGGCGGCCTCCGCCGCCGGCAGGGCGGTGGTGGCGGCGAGCAGCCGCAGGGGGTCCACCCCCATCGTGGTGCGCCGCAGGTGGTCCCCGACCACCGGGAGCCGGCCCAGGTCCAGGGTGGCGGCGACCTCCACCCCGAAGAGGTACCCGGTGCGGGTGCCGTTGCCGGAGAGGGCGAACAGGGCCTGACGCAGGTCCAGCCGGATCCCCTCCGGCACGTGCGCGGCGGCGGTGGGGGAGAGGGCCCCCACCAGGGCTTTCAGGTCGGGTACCGGGTCGGCGGGCAGGTGCCGGTAGGAGGCGGCGAGCCGCCGGGCGGTCGGGTCCTGGGCGAAGTGCAGCTCCAGGGTGGGGTGGAAGGTGCCCCCCTGCACGGGTACGGCCAGGTCCAGGGTCCCGGCGACGGACCGGCGGGCGGTGTCCACGGCCAGGGTGAGGGCCACGTCGGTGCCGTCGACCGGGAACCGGGTCCGCCCGGTGAGGAAGAGACGCCCGGCGCCGGTGGAGACCTCGGCGGCCAGATTGTCCACGACGGACTCGGCCAGCGGCGCCGGCAGGGCCAGCCCCCCGAAGCGGTCGGCCAGGTCGGCGAAGAGACGCCCGATGGGGATCTCCTCCCCGGGGCCGGTCTCCCCGGCGAACTCCCAGCGCCGGCCGGGGTCCGGGTCGTAGCCGGCCCGGACCATCACCGCGACCCCGCCGAGCAGCAGCCCCGCCCGGGCGTGGAAGGTGGTGCCGGTGGGGTCGTGCAGCAGGTCGAAGCCGACCTGGGTGACGGTGACCTGCTCGGTGATCCGCCAGACGCCGTCGAGGACGATCTCCCCGTCGAAGGAGGCGGGTACGGTGGCCGAGGGCACCACCGCCCCGGCCTGGAACCGGGTGACCGTCAGGTCCGGGACGTGGTCGGGCTCGTCACCGGTGAAGTGCCGGTAGACCTCCCGGATGCGCAGGGGCGGGTCGTCGGCGCGCAGCCCGCCACCGATCCGCCGGGTGGTCGAGTCGGCGACCAGCTCCAGGGTGCCGTCCGCGCCGATCCCGAACAGGCCGCTGACCAGGACCGACACCTGGGCGGACGGGCCGGGGGAGACCACCCGCACGGTCAGGTCGATCTGCTGAAGGGTGAGCAGCCCGGGGATCACCACCCAGTCCGCCTCGGTGTACAGGGTCATGGTCAGGTAGTCGACCGGGTTGGCGGCGGTGGGATCCACCGCGAGGGTGACCGCCCCCAGGGTGATGCCGGCCCCCGGATCGATGCCGAAGGGGACCGGCAGGGTCTCCAGCCCGACCAGGCCGGCGATGTCGGCCAGGGTCAACGGCCCCAACCCGCTGAAGTCGGCGGTGAGGACCAGTTCCTCGCTCCAGGAGGCGAGGCGGGCGTCGATGGTGATCTTGTGGTCCTCGGTGAGCCCGGTCATGCTGCCCGCCGACACCGGGATGCCCGCCGCGATGACCAGCGCCCCGCGGACCTGGTGGTCGAGGGTGTTGTAGTTCAGCTCGGGCAGGCCGAACAGCCCGTACCGCAGCGTGGTGAGGGTGAACAGGCCCAGGTCGAGGCCGGCGTCGGCCGGGCCGTACAGGGCCACGCTCGGCACCAGGGGGGTGGCCGGGGTGATTTCGGGCGGGGCGAGGGAGGTCATGGTGACCTCCCCGGAGAGGGGATGGCTCTCGCCGGGGAAGAGCAGCCCGACCAGCTCCATCCCGGGCCGGACCAGCAGGTCCCCCTCGAAGGCCAGCGGGGTGGCGGTCGGGTCGGGCGGGTCCGCGCTCTCCGCGATGAGGTCGGTGTCCAGGCGCAGGACGGCCCCGCTGAACCGGAGGGTGTCCAGCAGGGTCCCGCGCAGGGGCGGGAAGGTGTCGGCCAGGGACCAGTCGCTGCCCGGCCGGACGATCACCTCGACCCGGCTGACCACGTCGCCAGTCAGGGTGAACCGGAGGGTCACCTCGGCCCGCTCGAAGGGGCCCGGGGAGCCGGTGCCGGTGACGGTGACCGGGTTGGCGGCCTCGGCGCGGACACAGCCGGTCAGGGCCAGCCGGCCGGCGGGCAGGAACCGGCCCAGGTAGGCGGCGGCCGAAGGGTCCAGGGCGGCGACGGGCAGGTCGAGCCGACCGGAGGGCACCCCGGCCAGCAGGGTCTCCAGGGCCTCGGGGGTCACGCCTGCTCCCAGGTGATGTCGAGGTCACCGTGGGACCCGGTGATGTAGACCGGGGCCGCGAAGGGGAACTGGAGGGACTTCGGGGGCACGTAGTTCTCGGAGTCCCAGGCCCACCCGGAGTGGGGCGGGGTCTTCCCCCGGCCGCTGTCGACGAACCGTTTCACGTAGCGGTCGACCACGGTCTTCGAGGGCAGGTGGTGGTTGGACACCCCCTCCTTCCCGGCGCTGATCAGGGCCCGCTCCTTCGGGTCCAGCAGGTTGACGAACTCCAGGGAGGAGGAGGTGCAGTCGCTGCCGTGGTGGGCGATGTGGACGATGTCGACACCCTTGAGCCGGACCCGGTTCTGGGCGGCGTACTTCCCCCGGGTCATCAGGTGGTGCTCGGTGCTGCGGGTGGAGTCGCCGCAGAGCAGCAGCTTCTTGCCGAAGACCTCCACCAGGAGCACCACGCTGCCCCGGTTCTTGCCCTGGGCCGCGTCCTTGTCCTTCTTGTAGTCGTTGGTGACCCCGGCGGCCAGGATGGTCACCGTGCAGGCCGGGTCGGTCTCGGCGACGATCCGGATGCCGCCCTGGGCGTCGAGGCAGTCGATGTCGGTGGCGGTCTTCGCCGCCGTGACAGCGATCCCCTCCAGGGTGATCTCCCCGGCCACCTCGCCGTCCTTCAGGGTCTTGGTGGGGTCGACCGCGTTGTGGATCACCCGACGGATCAGATTCTCGTTCCGCACGTGGGACCGCACCCAGCGGTTGGCGGCACCGTAGCCGGCGAAGTCCCCGCTGTGGTAGACCCGGCCGACCTCGACCCGGTTCGGCTTGTCGGCGAGCACCGTGGCGAGCTGGTTGTAGTGGTCCTCGTCGGAGTGGGTGAAGACCAGGATGTCGACGAACTGCGCCTTCGGGGTCTTCAGCGGCTTGCCGAAGGCGTCGGTGGCCTGCACCGGGCCGAGGAACTTCGGATCCTCCAGGCAGGCCCGGACCCGCTTGGTGTAGAGCTTCTCCTTGGTCTCATCCATCTCCTTCGAGCTGGAGCCGCAGTCGACGAGGATCAGCCGACCAGCCGGGGTGCTCAGGGCGATGCAGTCCCCCTGCCCCATCTTGACCATGCGCGCGTAGAACTTCCGGTCCCCCCGGGTGCCCGGGGTGGCCGGTGGCCGCTTGCTGATCTCGTCCTCCCAGAGCTTGGACAGGGCCGCGGCCTCCTCCCGGAGCTTCTTCGCGTGGTCCCGCTCCAGCTTGATCCGCTTCCGCCTGGACTCCTGGCGGTTCTCGTCGAGGATCGTCTCCCCGTCGTTCAGTCCGAGCCAGTCGTCGGCCGTCCGCCGCTTGCGCTTCGCCGGGGGGTTCGGGTGGGTCATGCTGCTCTCCTCAGCTCGGGAAGGCGATCCGCCAGCGGCCCTGGCTGACCCGCTCGCCCTTGCGCCGCCACGTGAAGACGTGCCGGCGGTCGTGGTCGAAGGGGCTGAAGTCGGCGGCGTAGGCGAACTCGTTCTGCAGCACGTTGTAGAGGTCGAACTCCAGCTGCCCGGCGGCCAGCCGCAGCAGGGCCCGCAGCTCGTGGGCGCCGATGGTGACCCCGTCCACGGTCAGCGCCCCGAAGATCCCCCGGGCGGCCTGCACGTCACTCAGCTCGTCGGAGCCGCCCTGCTTGAAGGCGAAGCCCTCGGGGCGGCCCTCGATGCGGTGCCAGAACTTGTGGGAGTGGTGGAAGCGGATGCTGGGGTAGACGTCCACCCCGGCCGGGGTCTGGTCCTGGTACAGCTCCAGGAACAGCACCCCGCCCCCGGTCTGCGCCTCCCGCCGGAGCTGGAGGTGGTCGGAACCGGCGGTGAGCACCGACTGGCCGGCGGCGAGCCGGGTACCGCGCACCTCGTCGGCCTGGAGCCGGGGGGTCGTCACGGTGCTGGCGGTCAGCGCCCCGGTCGTCACGCCGGTCAGCTCGTCGGAGGTGCCCTGTTTGAAGGCGAAGCCCTCGGGGCGGCCCTCGATGCGGTGCCAGAACTTGTGGGAGTGGTGGAAGCGGATGCTGGGGTAGACGTCCACCCCGGCCGGGGTCTGGTCCTGGTACAGCTCCAGGAACACCACCGCGCCCCCGCTCTGGGCCTCCCGCCTCAGTTGCAGATGGTCGGTGACCGCCTGCACGGTCAGCGGGGACGGGGGCGCGGTGGTGCCGATGCCGACCTTGTTGCCCACCGGATTGATCGCCAGCGGCGCGGCGCCGTGGGACTGGATCCACGAGTACCCGGTGTCGTAGCCCAGCCGCAGGTTCGGCTGGCCGGTGGGGCCGACGATGACGCTGCCCCCGTGGGCGTCGCCGGTGTCGTCCACGATGTGCAGCCGGGCCTGCGGAGCGGCGGTGCCCAGCCCGGCGTGGCGGGCAGAGAAGACCATCGGCGCCCGCTCCACCTCGGCGCTGAGCTGACCGTCCCGGAACCCGGGAAGGTTGCGGTAGGCCAGCACCACCGGGGCGTGACCGGGGTCCGGCAGCCCCTGCACCTCCTCCAGGGTCAGCTCCAGGCACCCCCCGGGCGGCAGGGTCGTGTCCTGCTCGGGAATCAGGGTCCACTGGGCCCGGTCCGCCAGCATCTCCCGGTGGACGTGCCAGCCCCCGGGAACCGACCCGCCGACCCGCAGGGTGACCGTGCCGGCGGTACCGGCGGTGGTCAGGGCCCAGTCCCGGGTCTCCTGCTCGCCCTGCACCTCGAAGGAGAGGACCAGTTCGGTGGGGGCGGTCCCGTCCGCCCCGGCCAGCGGCACGGGCATCTCCCGGGAGAGGTTGGCCACCCGGACCCGTAGGTCGCGGGGCGTCCGCCCGTCGCTGAGCACCCGGTCCCCGCCGACGAACCCCAGGTGCAGCGGCACCTCGGGGCGACCCCGGTGGTTGACGATCTCCACCACCTGGTGCCGGGCCCCGACCAACTCGCTGGGCTCCCCGCTGTACCCCACGCGCCGGTAGCCCAGCTCCACCCGACTGCCCCGGGTGCCCCCCACCCCGTCGGCCCGCAGCCCGCTCAGGGGCAGGTCGAGGGAGGTCCCCGCCGGCAGGGTCAGCCCCTCCGGCCCGCGCAGCCAACCGGTGGACCCGGCCACGAACAGCTCCCACCCCGGCACCTGCAGGGCCGGCCGGGAGTCCACGGCCAGCACCCCCTGGCGGAAGCCCACCGACAGGTGGTGGCTCTCCGGGCCGGTCGGCCCGGACGCCGACCAGAGCACCAGGTCCTGGCGGGAGGAGTTGCTCACCCGCAGGGTCAGGGTCTGCCCGCCCGGAGCGTCGTCGATGTACAGCACCGGCTGGTCGTCGACGTTGACCAGCTCGAAGGTCAGGGGATGGGTCCGGACGAAGGACGCGAGCAGAGCCTCGTCGGCGGCCATGTCCCGGGCGATCTCCGCCACCGAACGGGGACCGTCGTACACCCGCAGGTGAGCCGCGGCCAGGGCAAGGTGCGAGCTGACCGAGTTGGGGTCGCGGCCCAGGGCGAACCGCTCCCCGCTCGGCTGGACGGGCCCCGGCATCACGTCCTCGGCCACCACCACCCCGTCCAGCACGATCCGGGCGGTACTGTCCCGGCTGGTCACCGCCAGGTGGTGCCACTGGTCGAAGGTGAACGTGCCCGGCCCGGCCTCCTGCCGGAACGGCCCGTTGACCGTGGAGCCCTGGTACACGATCCGACCGTCGTCGTGCAGCCACAGCACGAAGTGACCGCCCTGACCGAAGACGACCGCCATCGAGTTCGACGGCATCGAGGGCACCCGCACCCAGGCCATGCTGGTGACCGGCCGGGCCACCCCCACGGTGCTGACCACCGCGTCGGAGCCCCCGCCCAGAACCAGGCAACTACCGAACCGGTCGTCGGCGCGGACCTGCGGGGCACCCTCGACCTCCCCGGTGGCCGGGCCGGCCGGGGAGCCGGTGACCAGCGGACCGGGGGCCAGGTCGTCGAGCTGCCAGTGCAGCAGCAGCGCGGCGCTCACGCCGGAGAACCCGGGACGACGGGGGCGGCGGAGCCGGTGGAGACGGCGGCCCCGGGAACGGTCGGTCGGGCCCCGGCCGGACCCCCCTCCGGGTGGAGCTGGGCCCCGGCCTGCTGGCCGATGCTCTCGATCAGTTCGTACACACGGACGTAGGGCATCTGACCCAGGGCCTCCAGGATCACGTTCGTCTGGTCGAGGGTGAGGGAGAGGGTGATCGGGGGCATCGCTCGCATCCTTGATCCGGCCGGGTCACCCGGGCGGTGACTCATCAGGTGGTGACTCATCGGGTGGTGGCCGCGGTGGGCAGCGCGAGCCAGCCCTCCCGCAGGGTCACATCGGTGGGGAACCCCGGGGTCGGGGCGGGCGGATCCTCGGTCTCGGTCCAGACGTCACCCGCCCGCTCCCGCCACGTCCACCGGCGACCCGGCTCGGTGGCGGGCAGCACCAGCCCGACCCCGGCCGCGTCGGTCAACACCGGGGCGGCGAGGAAACCGGTCTCCAGCCGGGCCAGGGCATCGTGGTGGTGGGCGGGATCCAGCCGCACCGAGACGGTGGGCAGGATCCCGGTGGTGGCGTGCAGCGCCCCGGCCGGCTCCAGGAGCACCGTCAGGGTCTCCTCGGGCAGACCGAAGGCGAGCCGGACCGGCGGGTCCGTGCCGGCGGCGGCCATGCCGGGCACGTCGTGGTACTCGACGCCGAGGCTCCCGTCGGGCTCGTGCCGCCAGTAGCCCAGCACCCCGTCGCCGAGCCGCCCGTACGCCCCCACCCGCACCGGGAACCGCACCAGCGGGAACCCGTTGGTCTCCCGACCGGTCCGCCCCAGGTCCTGCCGGAACACGTTCCAGTCCTGGTGGATCGCGGGCGGGCCGAGCAGCTCCAGCCCCAGGCTCAGGCGCAGCACCGCGATCGGCCGGCCGGTGAGCCGGGACCGGACCTGGTGGCCGCCATCGCCCTCCTCACCCACCGCGTCGAGGGCCTCGACCAGGGAACCGAACAGCTCCCCGAGCCGGTCGGCCCCGTACCCCCGCAGCCGGTCGACGACGGCCCGCAACCCCGGGTTCCCGATCTGCTCCACGGCGGGCACCCCCCGGCTGGGGGCCGGCAGCCACCGGGCCAGGTCCGGGCGGTCCGGGTCCGGGTCGGGCAGGAGACTGCCCAGCCACTGGCCGGCGGCGGCGTGCACCCGTAACCCGTCGTCGAGCAGGTCGGGCAGGAGCCACCCGCAGACCGGGGAGGACTCCACGAGCCCGCTGACCGGCCGGGCCGGCTGCTCGGCGTCGAGCAGCCGCAGCCGCAGCCGGGCCGGCTGCGCCACCCGTGGCGGCAGGGCGATCCAGCCCGGCCGGTCCGGCACCCGCAGCCGGGTGGTGGCGGCGGGCCGGTCCACCGACAGGTCGTGCCCGACCCCGAAGGAGTCCACCACCCGCAGCCGCAGCAACCGCAGGCAGCCGGCCCGCAGCGGGTTGAAGTCGGCCAGCGGCACCGGGCCCTGCCGGTTCTGCTCCCCGACCCGGTCCCGCACCTGCTCGGCGAGGAGCTGCCCGGACGGGAAACCGAGAGGATCGAGGATGGGAAGCTGGCGGGTCAACCGCCGCATCAGCAGGGCGTCGTTGAACCCACCCAGGCTCTGCGCCAGGTTGCTCCCCTCGTGTTCGGCCAGATGCGCGTAGGCGGCGGCGAGCCTCCCCAACCGGGGATCGGCCGACCCCTCGGCGCACCAGGCGAGCAGCGCCCCCGGCTCCCCGGTCACCTGCTCCGGGGTGAGCGGCCCCAACCCGGCCGCCACCCGGTCCTCGTTGTACCGGGCCAGGGGGCCGCCCGCGAGGTACCGCAGGATCCGGGCCGAGAGCAGCGGACGGGTGGCGGTGGACAGCACGGTGCTGCCGCTGTAGGTGACCGCCGCCCGCTCGGCCAGCCGGTGCCCGGGACGGGGCTCCAGCTCCACCTCCCCGGCCGGGAGCCGGTAGTTGAGGCTCACCACCTCGGGGTCGTAGTCCCGGTCGGTGGGGTCCAGGTTGGTCCCCGCCGCCGCCGGCAGGAACTCCACCTCCCAGTGCAGCAGCAGGGGATGCCACGGCTGCCCGGTCCACCGGCGCAACGCCGGGTGCGGCTCGGGCAGCCCGGTGAGGAAACCGTCCACCAGGTCACCGGCGGCGGCCACCCCCTCGGCGTCGGCCAGGACCCCGGCCGCCCCCGGGGCCTCCACCAGCACGCAGGGCAGCAGACCCGCCGGGTGCTCGCCGTCGCTGCCGTACCGGTCCGACCCGGTGGCCTCGGCGCCGGTCAGCAGCACCACGGGCTCGTTGGGCACCTGGTACGAGTCGTCGGGGAGCTGCTGGAGCCGGTACCCGGCCCCCTCCGGCAGCGCCGCGTTGACCCGGGCCACCACCGCCTCCACCGCAGCGAGGGCCGTCGCCAGCCGGTGGGCCCGGGTGTCCCCCGGCCCGGTCGGGGGGAACTCCCCGGTCTCGGCGAGCAGCGCGTCCAGGGCCGCCATCTCCCGGCGCAGGTAGGCCGCCGCCAGGTCCGGGTCGGGGTAGTCCGTCCGGTTCTCCGGCGGCGGGTAGGCGCAGGTCAGGTACCGGTGCCAGTCGGCGAACAGCCGCTGCCGCAGCCCGTCGGCCTGCGCCTGCGCCTGCTCGTGGGCGGCCTGGGCCGCGTTCAGGGCGACCAGCAGGTCACCCAGCTCGGCCGGCAGGTCGGCCACCTCCCGGGCCGGGGCGGCCCCCAGCGGGGCGAGACCGGCGGGCCCGGCGGCGGTGAGCAGGGCCGCCGGGTCGACGCCGGGGACGGCGTCCTGCGGCCGGACCGTCCACCGGGTCCCGGCGGCGACCGGGGTGAAGGCGGCGGTGTGCCGGGCCTCGGCGAGCCGTTCCGGCAGGTCCAGCGTGGCGGACTCCAGACGGTCGGCGACGTCGATCGCCTCCAGCAGCTGCTCCATCTCGTCGGCGTTCACCCCCGGCAGTTCCGCGCCCAGGTGGGCGGCGAGGGCCTCGGTGGCGCTGTCGCCGAGGTAGACCCCGGTTTCGGTGGTCCCTGTCTCCAGCAGGGACAGCTCCTCCTCCGGGTCGAGGGTCAACCGGCCGACGCAGACCATCCGCTCCGGGGCCGCCCCCTCGGGTCCCGCCGCCCAGCCCAGCTCGTCGGCGACCCGCTGCGCCCAGGTGCCGGCACCGGGCCGGGCCAGGATGCCGGCCAGCTCGTCCAGGGCGGGGGAGGCGTACCAGCCGAGGAGGTCGTAGCGGGTGCCGGCCGGGGGCCGGGTGCCCTGCGGGTCGAAGAACCCGAAGACGCTGGCCGAGTGGGGGTAGAAGGCGGCGAAGGTGGGCTCGCCGTACCCCAGGGCGGTCAGCCGGGCCACCCGGTCGGTCTCCGGCCCCGGCCACGCCCCGAGGGGCAGCACCCGCCCGAGCCGCCGCCACGGCCGACCCGACGGGCCCGGCGGATCCTCGGGGGAGAGGGGGTACGGCACCGACGAGGTCGACCCGTCGGTGAGGGCGTCGCTCTCCACCACCCACCGGGCCCGCCGGCCGTCGGGGTCGGTGCGGGTCACCAGCCACCGGTCCGGTACCCGGGGCGGCTGCCCTGCGTGCGGGCCGTGTACCAGCCGGGTCAGGGCGTCGGGCAGGGCCCAGTGCAGGTGCACCCCGGCCCGGAGGGTCAGCTCCTCCTCGAAGGGGGCGGGAAGGATCCCCTCGCTGAGGAACGGCTGGTCGGGGTGCACGTCCCGCCCGGTGACCGGGTCACGGTAGGGCAGGCGGGTGAAGTCGGCGACCGGGCCGGCGACGGTCCGCTGGGCCGGGAGCCACAGTGCGTCGATGCGGACGGGTACGGCGAGCAGACGCATGGGGCATCCCTCTGGGGGCGGACGGGCAGCGCGGACCACCCTACAAACGAGATGGGATTCCCACCCTCCATAAAGTCGACAGTGGACTTGTGCGGAGCGCCGTAGCGGTGTCAGCCCTCCGTGATGTAAGACCGACTTCGGCGGTCTGTCCAGGTATCGACGACGATGGCCACCCTGGAGATGCCGAAGCCGGCGGCGAGCGGGGCCATGTCCTCGGCCTTGCGGAACCAGACGAGCACCATCAGAGCCTGGTAGAAGCAGATCAACACCCGGGTGCCACGGCGGGTACCGCAGGCCCGATGCTGTGCGTACAGCAGGCCCGCGAGGTGCTGGAAGAGTTCCCTCGGAACGTCCACCATGGCGCGATAGGCAATCACGTGGAGCCCGTCTCGAAGACGTGTTTCGACCGTCACAAGTGGCGGACGCCATAGCCGGCTTGTCTGGGCTCAACGCCCCACCAGCAGGGAAGCCCTGCCCGGCGAAAGTACGTGCGAGAATTTAGCATTCAAGGAGGACAGAGTCTTCGCCGATCAAATTAACCTACTCAGGCCTTCGCGAAACGGTCAATTCACCTGCCATCAAGAACCCTGACGCCTTGCCAGGACGGGACCGTGTGCGTACACTGTCGACACAGCCGACGGGGGTCGCTTCATTGTCCACTACTCAAGGAATGAACGAAGGCTAACAGCCGTCTCGACAGTTGAAACGTCGAGACGATGCAATGTCTCACCTGACCTCCGTCAGCGGATCAACGGTTCTCGCTGTGGAGGTAAAGTGGCAAAGTTCTCGTCAGGCAAGAGGCCCCTCACGGCCCTTGCGGCAGCCTTAACTGCAGCTTCCATGTTGGCCGTGCCCGCCCCTGCGCAGGCTGGCACCTGCTCCACTCCCGGCTGCGGCGGAGAGGCAACCAACGCAAGCACGCGCGGCATCATGATCACCAATAACTGGTGCGCCGAAGCGGGCACCATCACCTACACCGGCGAGTTCTTGCCGACGGCCTGCGTTCCGGTGGCGAACCGACAGAACGGATACACTTTCCCCGCTTCCTTCACTCTCCAGCCAGGACGCCGCTCGAACGAGTACCCCAAGTATTACGACACCGACGGGATTCGCCTCCCTGCGAACTGCATCACCGACGTGGTCATCGACGGCAACGGCGTTCGCTACGACAGGCAAGGCATAAGCACTCACCAATGGCGTAAATTCAGCAACAGCCAGACATGGGTCGTCACCGGAATCTACTGCTAGGCCAAACTCAATCCACCGCCAAGCCCTGGCTCTGACCAAGATATAGGTTTGGGTTAATTTGGGACGTGGAGCGGGATTCGTCGCTGACGGCGCACCCGAATGTGGACACTTTTAATGCTGCAACGGCAGTTGGTCAGGGGTGGCCGCGTCGTCGGTAGTGGCAGGTGCGGGCCTGGCGTTGGCGGCGTCGTCGCCAACGGGACCAGGCCCATACCTGTTCAGGTTCGTAACGATCAACACCCCGGCCGGGTCACCGAGATGCTCGACCACGTAGTCCCGCACATCGTCACGGACGGCGTCGACGTCCCAGTCCGCCCACCGCACCAACCGCTGCATCCCGTCCGGCGACACCTCACCGGCCTGCTCAGCCAGGGTCCACCCGTTCTTCCGGTCCACGCCCGAGACCAGCCCACACAGGTACTGCCGCGCCCGCCGACGCGGCTCCGACCGGCGGAACCGCACCCCGATCCGAGCATGGAGCCGGTCGAGTTCCGCATGCCACCGGTCGGCATCAACATCCGTCTCGACCTGACCAACGAACACGAGCAGCGCTCGACTCGCTCAGTGCCGTTGCATTACTGGACCGCCTCGAGCAGCAGCCCGGCGAGCTCGACGGGCGTGGTGATCATGCAGTCGTGGCCGGTCGGCAGTTCCCGCACCCGCTCGCCTGCCGGGACGGGACGCCGGGTGATGCCCGCCGGCCGACCGCTGACGCAGTGGATGTGCGTGCGTGGGATCGTGCGCGCGGCCGGGTTGTCCAGCCGGACCGGCTCTTGGAGGCACCGCACCGGGTGGTCCGACAGCATCGAGCGCAACCAGGCGACGTCGTCGGGATCGGTGACCCCGAACAGGCCGAGCGGCGGTGGCTGCTCCGGCATCGGCGGAACCCGCCAGCCGTCCACGGCGACGTCGATGAGCTGCTTGGTGACCGGAAGGACGTCGACTGCGGTTTCGCCGTCTTCGGGGACCATCGCGTCGAGGAACACCAGGTGCGCGATCGACTCCGGGGCCCGGTTGGCAACTCCCGATACGACCATCCCGGCGTAGCTGTGCCCGACGAGCACGACGTCGTGGAGACGCTCGTCCTCGATCAGGCCGGCGACGTCGTCGATGTGGGTGCTGAGCCCGACCTCGGGGCCCAGCAGGTGTGCCTTGTCGCCGTAGCCGGTCAGCGACGGCGCGAGCACCCGGTGCCCGGCCGACTCCAGGAGCGGGATCACCCGGTCCCAACTCCGCCCGCTGTGCCAGGCGCCGTGTACCAGCAAAAATGTGGGCATGGTCGTGCGGTTCCTCCTCGTGCCTCGGTACCCTTCGGTAACCGAGAACATCGTGATCCCCACGACGTGCCCCGGGCAATACGGCACTTTGCGGTGCCCCGGTTCTCAGGAGGTAACCATGCAGGATCCGTGCCAGGCCCGCGAAGTCCTCGGGATCGTCGGGGACAAGTGGGCGCTGCTGATCGTGCGTACGCTCAAGGACGGGCCGCGGCGCTTCACCGAGCTCAAGCGGGCCATCGACGGCATCAGCCAGCGCATGCTCACCGTGACGCTGCGCGACCTCGAGCGCGACGGGATCCTGACGCGCACGGTCCGCAACGTCATGCCGCCGCACGTCAGCTACGAGCTGACCACGATGGGCCGGACCCTGCGCGAGGCCACCGCGCCGCTGCTCGAGTGGAGCATTACGCACCTGCCGCACATCGACGCCGCCCGTGCGGCGTACGACAACCGCTAGTCTGCGCCTCGGATTCGTTGACCATGTTCAGTCTGAGCCACATGCCGAAGACCGGAGGGCCGGAGGCCGTGTTGACGTTGACCGACGAGGAACGGGAGGTGTAGGCGTCCCCTCACAACGGAGCGACCGAGCGGCGTTGGCCGACATGAGCCTGGTGTGCGCCGCCAACGATCCCGTGGCGGGACCTGCCGCAGCGTTACGGGCCGTGCAAGACCGCGCATGAACGACTGCGGATCTGGACGGCCGACGGCACCTGGGAAGGAAGGGCGACCAGATCGCCCGCCGCCAGGCGAAGGGCTCACGAGGTGGCCGTCCACCAGGCTTCGACCCGAAGGTGTACGCCGACCGCAACGTCGTCGAGCGCTGCCTCAACCAGCGCGAACAGGTCCGCGACCTGGACACCCGTTATGCCAGGCGCGTGGCCTCCTACCGATCCGAGATCATCATCGCCGTCATCGTGTTGTGGCTGCGTACCGGCGTCCAGGGCACGCCCTGGTCCATCTGGCTCTGCGCGGCTCACAGCAGCGTGGTCAGCACACCTCCGTCGACGCGCATGGCCGATCCGTTGATCGCGGAGGCGAGGGGACTGGCGAGGAAGGTCACCGTGTTCGCGATCTCTTCCGGTTCGATGAACCGCCCCAGCAGGGAAGTCTCGTTGGCGCCGATGACCGCCGCCTTCATCTGCTCCTCGGGGACGGACTGCGCGTCGGCCAGCGCCCTGACCGTCCCGGCGACGCCGTCGGAGTACGTCGGGCCGCCCAGCACCGAGTTGACGGTCACCGCGGTGCCCTTCGTGAGCTTCGCCAGTCCGTTGCCCACCGAGAGCATCGCCGTCTTGGAGGTGCCGTAGTGGATCATGTTGGCGGGGATGTTGACGCCCGATTCGCTGCTGACGAAGACGATCCGTCCCCAGCCCTGCTCCAGCATCGTCGGCAGGAGCCGCCGGGCGAGCCGGACGCCGCTGAGCACGTTGACCTCGAAATAGCGCCGCCAGTCGTCGTCGGAGATCAGCTCGAAGGGCTTGAGCTCGAAGAGCCCGACGTTGTTGACCAGGATGTCGACGCTCGGGATCTGCTCGCACAGCCGGTCCACGTCGGCGGTGACCGCGAAGTCGGCGGGCAGGCCGGTGACGGACACGCCGGGCACCTCGCCGCGCAACGTTGCCACGGCCTTGTCCAGCTTCACCGCATTGCGGCCGTTGAGGATCACGTCGCAGCCCTCGGCGGCCAGGGCCCTGGCCGCCGCGTAGCCGATGCCCTGACTCGATCCGCTGATGAACGCGGTCTTGCCCTTGATCTGCAGGTCCATGTGTTCTGTTCTCCTCGGGAATGGGCCGCCGGCCGGAGCCGGGACCTCGTCACCCCGCCGGATCTCGGCAGCGGCAGGTTCGATGGTGTCAGCGGCCGATGAGCAGGCGATGAGCGAACAGAGCAGGACGGGTTCCCGAGGCGGCCCCCACACCTGCTCGGCACCTGACCACGCGCGATCCGGCCAGGCCCCTGCCACGATCCCGGCCTTCGGCCGTGTTCAGGGCCGGTACCGGGCGATCATGGTCTCCACCGCTTCCGCCACGGCCCGCTCGATCGCGGAGGGTTCGGGCGCCCAGTCGGTGAGCAGGAGGGTGGGCCAGAAGACGAAGTTGGAGATCATGCCGAGGAACTGGGTCGCCGCGAGGGTGGGGTCCTCGACCTTCGCGGAGCCGGCGACGTGTGCGGCGGCCAGGTATCGGCTGACCGACTCGAAGTAGGGCAACTTTCCCTGGCTGAACTGGGCTTCACCGAGTTCGGGGAAGCGCGGCAGCTCGGCGATGACGATGCGGAACAGCGCGGTCATTCCGGGGCGGGTGAGCAGTTCGACGTACCGGTGGCCGATCGCGGTCAGGCCGGCCCGCAGGTCCTCGGCGGACGGGTCCGGGCCGCCGGAGTCCTCGGCCCCCCAGGATTCGGTCACGATGGCGTCGAAGAGTGCCGCCTTCGTGGGGAACTGCTTGAAGAGGGTCGCCTTCGAGACCCCCGCCGCCTCCGCGATCCTGGCGAGCGAGGTGCTGTCGTAGCCGGACGCCAGGAACAGGCCGGTGGCGGCCTTGAGGATGGCCGCCCGCTTCTCTGCTGCCACGCGTCGGTGGTACGCCGAGGGTTCGGTGCTCATGGGTTCCAGTATGCCCGATCGCGAGGTGAGTCACTTGACTCACCTTTGCTCGGGCCGGTAGCGTCCGATGGTGAGGTGAGTCGGTCAGCTCACTTAACTAATCCTCTCTGAAGGGGTGCACATGACACGCTTCACCCACCAGACCGCCCTGATCACCGGCGGCACCGGCGGACTCGGCGAGAGCCACGTACGGGCCTACCACGCCGAAGGCGCGAAGGTCGTCATCGGCAGCACGGCGGGTGGTCTGAGCAGGGCCACGCAGCTCGCTACGGAACTGGGCGAACGCGCCCTCGCGGTCCGCCTCGATGTCACCAGCGAGGACGACTGGGCCGCTGCGGTCACCGCCACCGAGCAGGCCTTCGGCACGCTGACGATCCTGGTCAACAACGCGGGCGTGCAGAACCCCGCCACCACGATCGAAGCCACCGACCAGGCCCGCTGGGACCGCGCCTTCGCGATCAACGTGACCGGCCAGTTCCTCGGTATCAAGACCGTCACCCCGGCGATGCGGCGCGCCGGCGGCGGTTCCATCGTCAACATCGGATCGACCATGGGGTACGGGGGAACCGCACTCTACGCCTCGTACGTCGCCAGCAAGTGGGCGGTCAGGGGCCTGACGCTGAGCGCCGCCCTCGAGTTGGGCCGCGACAACATCCGGGTGAACGCCATTCACCCCGGCGTCATCTCGACCAGGCTGATCCACGAACCGGCCGCACCCGGCGAGCGGCCCATCTCGGACTTCTACGACCCAGCGCCGTTCGCGATCCCCCGACTCGGCGCCCCGGCGGACGTGAGCGCGGCACTGCTCTACCTGACCTCACCGGAGGCATCGTTCGCGACCGGCACCGAGCTGGTGCTCGACGGCGGCCTGCTGCTCGGCCCGGCGCTGCCGGCGGGTGTCGCCGAAGCCGCCTGACCTTCCCGACCCCGCTGCGGGTCGCCTCGGAGAGGCCACCGCGCCAGGCGAAGTCCAGCCGTAGGTACCCGGGCCGGTGGTAGGAGCCGGACTGCGACACGGTCGGCCGAGGAGCTGCCGCGGCACGCGACGGCTCGACCGCCGCCGGTCGGCGACGATCGCAGCTACCCCACCCCCTACCGGCGTACCACGTCAAGGTCGCTACCCCGGTGTGATGCCCCACCCCACACCGCTTCCCTACCTTCTCCTCGTCACCACGGACGAGACAGAGGGAGACGGATGGATGCGCCGCTTCGGGACGTTGCTGACCACCGCGGTAGTGACCACCCTGGTGATCGGCGGCACGCCCGGCACCGCCTCGGCGACCAGCCGGAGCGCGCCGGACGGTCCGCTCCCGGGCACCGCCGCCTGGCTGGCCGACCGCTCACTGGGCAGGCAGCTACCGGACCCGGCCACGGCCAGCCCGCCGGAGGTGGCGGCCTTCTTCGCCGGCCTCACCAACGCTGAGCGGCACCGGCTCGTCGAGGACCACCCCACCGTGGTGGGCAACCTCGACGGCACCCCCGTGGAGCTCCGGTACGAGGCCAACGCCGCCGCCGGCGACCAGGTGCTGGCGTACGATCCGCGTGGCCGTGGGCTGATCACGCAGGTCGTGGGTGACCTGCGGCGCGCCGCCCACGTGGCGGTGGTCGTCCCCGGTGCGGACGTCGACGCGGCGAGGTTCGACCGGACGGTACGACAGGCCGCCGATCTCCAGGAGGAGGCGGGCGACGACACCGCCGTCATCGCCTGGGCCGGCTACCGCACCCCCTCCGGCATCGGCCTCGATCTGGCGACGGGTCGGCTCGCCGAGAGCGGTGCCGAACGCCTCGCCCGTTTCGTCGACGGCCTGGACGCGGCCGGCCTCCCCGACCCCGTCCTCTTCTGCCACAGTTACGGCTCGGTGGTCTGCGGCCTCGCCGCCGCCGGCACCGACGCGAGCGACATCGTCGTCCTGGGCTCGCCCGGCCTGCGTGTCGACGACGCCGCCGCACTGCGCACCGGTGCGCGCGTCTGGGCGGCGAAATCCCCGCGGGACTGGATCGACCGCGTGCCCAACGTCGAGTTCCTGGGTCTGGGCCACGGCGCGGACCCCACCTCGCCCGGGTTCGGCGCGACCGTCCTGCCCGCCGACGACGTCCCCGCGCACGACGCGTACTTCACTCCCGGCACCACCACCCTGACCGCCTTCGCGGAGATCGCGGGTGGAGGCCGGCGATGAGGGTTCTCACGGCCTCCGCGACGCTCGCCGCCGCGATCGACGCCCGGACCCCCGCCCACCGCGACCGCGCCGTCGACGGGCTGCGCGCGCTGGCGCTCCTGGCCGTCCCGACCGGCCACTGGCTGGTCGGGGGTTTCACCCTCGACGCCGGCGGGGGACTGCACAACGCCAGCCCGCTGGCCACGGTCGGGGCGCTCGCCCCGGCGAGCTGGATCCTCCAGATGCTGGGCATCTTCTTCCTGGTCGGCGGCTACTCCTCGTACCTCTCCTACCAGCGCCGCGCGGGCTCGGCCCGCGAGTGGACCGCCGGCCGGCTGCGGCGCCTGGGCCGTCCGGTCCTCGGGGTCACCGCCGGGTGGGCGCTGCTGCTCCCGATCCTGTACTACGGCTTCGGCTTTCCCACCGTCACGCTGCACACCGCGTCGACCCTGGTCGTCCAGCCCCTGTGGTTCGTCGGCGTCTACGCGGTGATCACCGCCCTCACGCCGTACTGCGTCGGCGCCTCCCGGCGGCTGGGCTTCTGGGCCGCCGCCCCGCTGCTCGGCTCCGTCGCGGTGGTCGACTTCCTGCGGTACGGGCCGTACGCGGACACGGTGCCGCCCTGGCTGGGCCTGCTGAACCTGCTCACCGGCTGGATGTTCGCCTATCAGGTGGGGGTGTCCTGGGCGGACAAGCGGCTCAGTCGCCGCCAGGCGTGGCTGCTGCTGGCGGGTGGCGCGGTCCTGTTCGCCACGCTGCTGCTCGCCTTCCGGTACCCGGTGTCGATGGTGGGCGTGCCCGGCGCGGTCCGTACCAACTCCCATCCGCCGTCCCTGCTGGTCCTGGCGCTCGCGGCCGCCCAGTCCGGTGCGGCGGTCCTGCTGCGCGACAGGCTGGCGCGCCTGCTGAGCCGCCCCACCCTGTGGGCCCCGGTGGTGATCATCAACCTGCTGGCGATGACGATCCTGTGCTGGCACCAGAGCGCGATGCTCGCCGTCGCGCTCCCCGCCTCGTCCGTCGGCGAGATCGCCGGTCTGACCGCAGCGCCGGACACGGCCGGATGGGTGCTGGCGCGGCTGGCCTGGATGCCGCTCTTCGCGGGGCTGCTCGTGGCGATCGCGAAGGTCGCCCGGCCCCTGGACGCCCCGTGGGAGCGTACCGGCGTGGCCCGCCGCGTGGCGGTGGGCGTGCTGGCGGCCGGCTTCGGCTACTTCGCGTTGGCGGCGTGAGCGATGGAGCCACGCCCCACCTCCACACCATGCATCGAACAAAGGAGTACCACCATGTCCTCGGCCGTCGACACCGTTGCACCGCAGCCCGGCAGCACCCCCGCCGGAGCCCTTCCCCGCAGCTCCGGCAGCGAGTTCACGCCGCTGTTGCGCGCCGTCAAGGAACGGGGACTACTCAAGCGGCGCACCGGCTGGTACGCCCGCACCATCGTGACCAACGCCCTCGGCCTGGCCGCCGTCGTCACCGGGATGGCCCTCGTCGGCGGCTCGTGGTGGGTCCTGGTGCTGGCCCCCGTCCTCGCCGTCCTGTCCGCCCGCACGGCGTTCATCGGCCACGACGCCGGGCACGCCCAGATCAGCGAGCACCGCGCCGTCAACCGCCGCATCGGGCTCATCCACGGCAACCTGCTGCTCGGCATGAGCTACTCGTGGTGGAACGACAAGCACAACCGCCATCACGCCAACCCCAACCACATCGACAAGGATCCCGACGTCGCCGCCGACATCCTGGTCCTCACCAGCGAGCAGGCCGCCACGCGCACGGGCCTGCGCGGCTGGCTCACCCGCCACCAGGCCTGGCTGTTCTTCCCCCTCACCCTCCTGGAGGGGATCGCCCTGAAGGTGTCCGGACTCCGGTACCTGCGCCGCCAGACCGGCCGTGAGCGGCTGGTGGAGGGCGCGCTCCTGGTCGCCCACGCCGCCGGCTACGTCACCCTGCTCCTGGCCACCCTGCCGCTGACCCACGCGCTCGTCTTCGCCGCGATCCACCAGGCCCTCTTCGGGCTGCACCTGGGGATGGCCTTCGCACCCAACCACAAGGGGATGGAGATGCCCGACCCCGACGGCGAGAAGTGGGGGCACCTGCGGCGGCAGGTCCTGACCTCCCGCAACGTCAGGGGCGGGGTGCTCACCGACTGGTTCCTCGGCGGGCTCAACTACCAGATCGAGCACCACCTGTTCCCCGGCATGCCCCGCCCTCATCTGCGGCTCGCCCAGCCCCTGGTCCGGGCCCACTGCCGGGACCTCGGCATCCCGTACGCGGAGACCGGTCTCATCGACTCCTACCGCCAGGGCCTGCGACACCTGCACACGGTGGGAGAACCGCTGCGCGCCGACCGTACGCCGACGCCCCGCTCCTAGGGTGGTGACCATGACCGCAGCGCAGGAGGACCAGCCGCGGGCGCTCCTGGCGGATGCCTCCCGTCGGTGGGTACGGCTGCTGCCGTGGGGGGTGGCGCTCGTGCTCTGCGTCGTCCTGCTGCCCACCACCATCGGGGTGCTCAGCGCCACCTACGGACTCGGCGGCGGCATCGCGAGCGCACTGGCCGTCGCGCAGACGGCGCCGCTGCTGCTCGCCGTCGTCCGCCCGCTGCAGGCCTGGTACGTGATCTTCGTCGCCGACGTGGCGGGGGCGCTCGTCCTGCTCGGTGTCGGCTTCGACGCGGGACTCCCGTGGCCGTTCCCGCCCATGGAGATCGTCGGGTACGTCGGCCTCTGCCTCGCCCTCGGCCTGCGCGAGCAGCGCCGGACGCTGCTGCGGGTGTGGCTGGCGACGACGGGCGTGGGCGTCGTCCTGGCGTTCGTCGCGCCCGACGGGACGAGCGGCAACGGCGTCCTGCTCACCATTCTCGGCGGGGTGGCCCTGCTGGTCGCCGGTGCGCTCCGTGAGTGGCACGAGGTGCGGCGCAGACTGGTCGTGCAGGAGACGATCAGCGAGGCCGAGCGGGGTCGGCGGACGCTGCTGGAGGAACGCACCCGCATCGCGCGTGAGCTGCACGACGTGGTGGCGCACCACATGTCCGTCATCACGGTGCAGGCGGGCACCGCGGAGTACCGTCTCGACGGGCTGACGCCGCAGGCGAAGGAGGAGTTCACCTCCATCGCAGCGACCGCGCGTGAGTCGCTCGGCGAGATGCGCCGGCTCCTCGGCGTGTTGCGCAGCGAGGAGGCGCACGGCGAGCTCGTGCCCCAGCCGGGCCTGAAGCAGGTCGGGCACCTGGTGGAGGCGACAGCGAGGGCCGGCGGAGCGGTGGAGTTCACCCCCTGCGACGCCGACGTTCCCGAGGCGGTGGGCCTCTCGGCGTACCGTATCGTCCAGGAGGCGCTCGCGAACGTCGTGCGGCACGCGCGGGGTGCCTCGACCCTGGTGTCGCTGTCCCTGTCCGAGGACGGGGAGCAGCTCACCGTCCTGGTCGTCAACGGCGCGCCGCCGGTGCCGCCCACCGTGCCGCTGGAGGTGAACGGCACCGGACACGGCCTGGTCGGCATGCGGGAGCGGGTACGGCTCCTCGGCGGCAGCCTCGACGCGGGGCCGCTGCCGGACGGCGGCTTCCGGGTGGCCGCCCGGCTTCCCCTGATGGAGAGGGACGGCACGTGACGACGCGGGTCATCATCGTCGACGACCAGGCCATGGTGCGGGCCGGTTTCGCCGCGCTGCTCGGCGCCCAGAGCGACATCGACGTGGTGGGCGAGGCCGCCAACGGTGCGCAGGGCGTCGCGCTGAGCCGCCGTACCCGCCCCGACGTCGTGCTGATGGACGTCCGCATGCCCGAGATGGACGGCCTGGAGGCTGCCCGCCAGCTGCTCACGCCGTCACCCGGTGTGGCGCACCGGCCGCGCGTCCTGATGCTCACCACGTTCGACGTCGACGACTACGTGTACGAAGCACTCCGGGCGGGCGCGAGCGGCTTCCTGCTGAAGGACGCCCCGCCGGCCGACCTCATCGCGGCGGTACGCGTCGTGGCCTCGGGTGACGCGCTTCTCGCTCCCTCCGTGACGCGCCGTCTCATCGCGGACTTCGCCAGGCAGCGTCCCGTCGCGAGGGGCAGGCCCGCGCTGCGGCTCAAGGGTCTGACGGAACGCGAGACCGAGGTCCTCACCCTGGTCGCCCGGGGCCGCTCCAACGCGGAGATCGCGGGCACGCTGGTCCTGGCCGAACAGACGGTGAAGACCCACGTGAGCCGGGTCCTCACCAAGCTCGACCTGCGCGACCGGGCCCAGGCGGTCGTCTTCGCCTACGAAGCGGGCCTGGTGACCCCGGGCGAATAGCACCGCCCCCACGCCAGGCCCCGGACCTGGCTTCGCCGCCTCCGCGCCCGCTGGGAGATCCGTGGCGGCATCGACGGAGCCTTGCGCGCCCTCGCCTGCGCCAGCAGATGATGGCGCAGACCCCACACACGGAGGGTCAGGAGTTGTCAGCCGACGTGGTGCTCGCCCGTCGAATCGGTGACCGTCACCGGCGTGCCCACACTGCGCAGGAGGGCGAGCGTGCCGGGATCGCCGCCGTAGACGAGCAGGTGCTGGCCGGTCGTTTCGGAAACGGTGAAGCTGTGGTGGGTGAGCGCGATCCGGCCGATCGCCGGGTGGTGGAAGGTCTTGTCGCCGGGCGGTTTGCCGGCCACCGTGTGCGAGTCCCAGAGGCGGGCGAAGCCGGCGCTGCGGTGGTAGACGTCGTCGACGAGCGCCTGGACGCGGGGGCGCGCGTCGGCGCGGCCCCACGCGCGCCGCAGCATGGCGACGTTGCCGGCTGCGATCGTGTCCCACTCGGTGAAGAAGCGCGGTCCTGCGGGATCGAGGAAGATCATCCGGGTGAAGTTGGTGGGGCGGGTGAATCCGGCGTGCAGCGCCGTGCCGAGCGCGTTGGCCGTGAGGATGTCCTGGGCGTCGTCGTAGACGAAGGCTGGCGTGGTCTCCCACTGGTCCAGCAGTCGCCGCAGCGCGGGCGAGACCGGTCTGCCGGGCGCGGTGGCGCTGTCGAGGACACCGGCGCCGGCGAGCCGGTGCAGGTGTGTCTGTTCCTCGCTGGTCAGCCGCAGCACCCGGCTGAGCGCGCCGAGGAGTTGCGTGGACGGGTGTCGTTCCCGGCCCTGTTCCAGCCGTTTGTAGTAGTCGACGCTGACGCCGGCCAGGGCCGCGACCTCCTCGCGTCGCAGGCCCTCGATCCGCCGCCGGCCCCGGGGCAGCCCGGCGTCCTCGGGGTCGACCCGGGCGCGGCGGGCGCGCAGGTACGTGCCGAACTCCGTCTCGGTCTCGCCCATCCCGCGAGGGTAATCCGGAAACGATCAGGTTGCGGGGGTGTGCGGCACCCCCGCGAACCGCGGCCTCCACGACCGGCCCGCCGCGACCCTAGCGTCGAGATCGTGCCCCCGGACCGGCGGCGCGAGTGCACCGGATGCACGGATATGACGAGCAGAGGGAGATCGGCATGTCGTACACGGCCGTCGAGGAGCGCAACCTCGACATCGTGCGGACCGCCCTGCGCGGAGCGGCGAGCGACTTCACCAGGTTCTTCGACGAGATCTTCGCCGACGACGTGGAGTGGACGATCGCCGGGCACGGTCCGGTGGCCCGCACGTACCAGGGGATGAAGGATCTCTACGACAACGCGGAGGCGGCGCTCTACCAGCGGCTGGCCGAGCCGCTGGCCGTCACGCCGCACGGCTCCTGGGCCGACGGGGACGAGGTGATCGTGCGGATCAGGAGTGCGAGCCGCGCGATCGACGGCGAGCCCTACCGCAATGAGTACCTCTATGTCCTGACGATGGCGGATGGGAAGGTCGTCTCCGGCATCGAGTGGCTTGATTTGCACGCCTACTACGGGATCGTGGAGCGCGTGCACCGGTGAGCCGGTGCCGTGACCTGAGACCGGCGTCCGGGACACGGTACCTCGGCTCAGCCGCCTGACGCCGTCCACGGGACGCCGGGGCCTGCTACCTGGGTGCGGACGAGTGGCCGACCGGCACCTCGGCCCTCGACGGCCGCCGCAAGCTGGTGGCGGGTCGGGAGTTCGGCGAGTCGCAGTCGGGGGTGGCCGTCGTCGCCTGAGGCGACTCGCCCAACGCGAATCCCTCACGTTGACGGGTTGTCGTCAAGCAGCGCACCCCGATCTCGCTTGTCAACGCCGGACACTGTGCGGGCGGGTGCAGATCCGCGACCGCGCCGACGAAGCGGGCCCGGCACACTACGCTCGGCGACCACCCCTCGCGGCGTCGTGATCCTGGCCGGCGGCCTGTTCCTCGGCTACCTGGTGGCCCGGTCCCGGCACCGTCCCTGACACCGGTCAGCTGCCGAGCAGACGGCGGATCTCCGGGGCCGCGGGGTGCGCCGGCGCGACGGCGAGGAACCGGCGCAGCGTCGCCGACGCGACGGTGGGACGGGTGATGCGCTGGGCCAGACCCAGGACCAGCAGCCCGTCCGGTGACTCGGGCGCGTGGTCGAGGACCTGCCCCGCCGCCTGCTCGGCTCCGGCGGCGTCCGCCGCGCGCAGCAGGGCGAAGGCCAGACGCAGCCGCACCCCGTCGTCGGGGCGGTCCCTTAGCGCCTCCCGGTACATCTGCGCGGCGGCGTCGTAGCGCTGCTGGCCCTCCAGGTCGTACGCGAGCTTGAGCGCCACCGCCGTCGGGTCGGTGCGGGGAGTGACGGTCGGCGGGGCGAGGCGGTCGGCGGCCACCGCCACGGCCACCACCAGTGCGACCAGCCCGGCTGCGGCGAGCCACCAGACGGGCCGGCGCGACCGTCGCCGGGTCGGGCGGTCCGCCGGGCTGACCCGCGCCGGACGACGGGCCCGCATCGTCCGCGCGGCGGCGGCACCGGCACCGAGCAGCGCCAGTGCGGGCACCACCCACAGCAGCAGCCCCGGGCCCCGCGCGGGCGGCTGGGCCAGCACCTCCTCGCCGTAGCGCGCCACGAACCACCGGCGGATCTCGTCAGGGCTGCGGCCCTGCGCCGTCTGGTCGGCGATCACCTGCCGCATCGACACGGCGATGGGGGACCGGGAGTCGACCAACGACTCACCCTGGCAGGCGGGGCAGCGCAGGCCGGCGGCGACTGCGGCGACCGGGTCCGCCCGGCCGGCCGGCACGGCCGAACGGAACAGCCCGGCGGCTGCCGCCGCGAGCAGCGCCACCAGCGTCAGTGCCACGCCGGCGCGCCGGATCACGCCGCCGCCAACAGGGGTGACAACCGGTCCCGCAGCCACTGCCGGGTGACCACGCCGGGCTGGTGCGCGACGACCTGTCCGTCGCGGTCGACAAGGAAGGTCTCCGGTACGCCGCGGACGCCCCAGTCGACGGCCCGGGAACCGTCCGGGTCGGGCAGCACGGTGAGCGCGTCCGCCCGGGTCCGCTCCAGCAGGTCCCGCACCGCGTCCGGCCCGTCGCGCAGGTTGAGCCCGACCACCCGCAGCCCCTGTGGTGACCCCTGCCGGGCGGTCTCGGCCAGCAACGGCAGTTCGTCCCGGCAGGGACCGCACCAGGATGCGAAGACGTTCACCAGCACGACCTGCCCGCGTAGCGTCGCCAGGTCGAACTGGGCACCGTCGAGCGTGGTGCCGGCCAGCGCCGGCGCCGCCCACGCGGGTCGCTGCCCGGCGTCGGTCGGGCCGGCGAGGCGCTCGGTGGACAGGACGACCCCGAGGGCGACGGCGAGCAGCAGGACCGCCGCCGGGACCGGCCGGATCCGCCACCACCAGGGCCGTCGGGCACCACAGCTCATGGCGACGCCCCGGCCGCCACCGGAACACGCCGCCCGGTGGGGTGCGGTCGTCGTACCCGCCGTGCCCGCACCGTGTCGGAGAGGGCGAGCAGGCCTGCGGCCGTGCCGACCGCGCCGCCGGCCCAGATGAGGCCGACGAGCGGGTTCACCGCCAGGCGTACGCTCGCGCTGCCGCCGTCGGCCGCCACGGCGAGCAGGGTGAGATAGACGTCGCGGCGGGTCCCGGCGTCGATCGCCGGAACGGTCACGGCCATGTCCCGGGCGGGGTCGTACCGCAGCACCGGCGCGGCGAGGTGACTGTGCCCGCCGGACGACACGACCAGCCGGGCCCGTACCGTCATCCTGCCGCCGGGCGCGGCACGCTGCACCGACTCCAGCCGTGCGGCCACGTCGCCCACCCGGATCGTCTCGCCCACCCGCAGGGTCCGCTCGTCCACCCGTGCGTAGGTCGCGGACGCGGCGACGCCCACGGCGAGCAGGGCGAGGCCGGCGTGCCCCAGCGTGGCGGCCCGACGCCGGGACCGGCGGAGTCCTGCGGTCGTCGGAACGCCGGGGGCGGTGAGGAGACCGGTGAGGACGAAGGCCGCCGCTCCGAACGCGGTGAGCGCGGCTGCACCGGGCCGGCTGAGCAGGCCGACGGCGGCCACGGTGGCCAGCGCCGCCGCGCCGGGCAGGGCGAGCCGGCGCAGCACGCCGGCCCGGTCCCGGACCCGTAGCGCGGGCGGCAGCCCGGCCAGCAGCAGCACCACCACGGCCAACGGCACGGCGGTGCGGTGGTAGTAGCCCGGCCCGACGCTCGCCCGGGTGCCGGTGACCGGCTCGGCGATCAGCGGCAGCACGGTGCCGATCAGCACCACCGCGGCGACGGTGACCAGCAGGACGGTGTTGACCAGCACGGCGGTGGGCCGGGACCACAGGGGGACCCCCGGCCGGGCGGGTGGGGGCTGGCGGGGGCCGGTGAGCACGGTGGTGGCCAGCACGGCGAGCAGTACGAAGCCGAGCAGCAGCGGCCCCAGCGGGGACTCGGTGAAGGCGTGGACGCTGGCCACGGCGCCGGAGCGGGTCAAAAACGTGCCCAGCAGCACCAGCAGGAAACCGGCACAGGCCAGGACGCTGTTCCACCGCTCGCGGCCCCGGCCGCCGCCCAGGCTGGTGTGCAGGAGGGCGGTGGTGGTCAACCACGGCAGCAGGGAGGCGTTCTCCACCGGGTCCCACGCCCAGTAGCCGCCCCAGCCGAGGACCGCGTACGACCACCAGGCCCCGAGGACGATGCCGGCGGTGAGCGTGGTCCAGGCCACGAGCGCCCAGGGCCGGGCCAGCCGCAGCCAGTCCCGGCCGTCCGGGCCGGCCAGCGGGGCCGCCAGGGCCAGCGCGAACGGCACCACCATGCCGAGGTATCCCGCGTACAGCAGGGGTGGGTGGACGCCCATCGCCGCGTGCTCCTGCAACAGCGGATTGGGGCCCGGCCCGTCGGGCGGGACCGGGTGCACGGCCCGGAACGGGTTGGCGGCGAAGGTGGAGAGCGCGAAGAAGAACGTGGTGACAACGCTGATGACCACCATCGCGCAGGCGCGCAACCGGTCGGGCCGCCCGCGCGCGAACAGGGCGCCGTACCCGGCAAGGACAAGGAGCCACAGCAGCAGCGATCCGTCCATGGCCGACCACAGGCTGGTCACGGCGTAGTAGAGGGGCACATGCCGGCCGCCGTTCTCGGCCACGAACCGCACGCTGAAGTCGTGGCCGAGCAGCGCCGCCTCCAGTACCGCGCATGCCGTGACGGCGGCGAGCAGCGCGCCGACCGACGCCAGCCGGGCCGGCCGGGCCGGCGCTCCCGCCAGCGCCACCCGCAGCCAGAGCAACGCGGCGAGAGGCGCGGCGAGCAGGCCGGCGACGAGGCCGGCGGTACCGAGGTCACCGAGCATCGGCGGGCTCCGCAGGGGGTGGGGCGGGACGGTACTCGTTGCCGTGCCGCACCACCACGTGCTCGGCGTCGAACACCCCATCGACGCCGAGCCGTCCCTCGACGACCGCGTCCTCTCCCTCACGGAACGTCTCCGGCGGCATCCCGCTCTGCCGCACGGCCACCTCGTGCCCCGAGTCGGCGAGCCGGAACAGCACCACCTCGCCGTCCCGTCGCACCGACCCCGGGACGACCTCGCCGCCCAGGCGGACCCGCTCGCGTGCGGCGTCCGGGTCGGCGAGCACCTCCCCGGGTGTCCGGTAGTAGGTGAGGGTGTCGCGCAGCGCGCCGGTGACCAGCAACGCGCCGCCGGCGAGCAGCACCGCCACCAGGGCCAGGCGGCCGGGGCGCCGGATCACCGTACGAGGTCCGGGCGGCGTGCGGGCCGGCGTGCGGTGGTGGTGCGGGCGGCGTCGGCCTGCCGTCGCAGCCGTACCACCCGGTCTGCCAGCACCCAGGTCGCGGCGACGCTGACCGCGGCGACCGCCAGCAGCAGCGCCAGTGCCATCCGCGGGTCGATCGGTGGTCGTTCCGGGGCCAGCACGGTGGCCTGCTGGTGCAGTGAGCGCCACCAGAGCACGGAGAAGTGCACCACGGGGACGAGCAGGAAACCACCGATGCCGAGTACGGCGACCGGCCGGGTCACCCGGATGTCGCCGTGCGCCGGCGGACCGGCCCGTTCGGCGAGCGCCCGGCGCAGGGCCAGGGCGGCGGCGTAAACCAGGAACAGCAGCGCGGTCCCGACCAGCCGTGGGTCCCAGGCCCACCAGGTGCCCCAGACCAGGTGCCCCCAGAGCGCGCCGGTGGCGAGTGTGAGGGCGGTGAGCACGACGCCGATCTCGGTGGCGGCCCGCGCGATCCGGTCCCACCGGGCGTCGCCGCGCACCAGGTGGGCGCCGCTGGCCACGAGCACGACGGCGAACGCCAGGTAGGCCACCCAGGCGGCTGGTACGTGCAGGTACATGAGCCGCTGCGCCGGTCCCTGCAGGGCGTCGGTCGGGGCCAGCAGGCCGCCGGCGAGGCCGGCAGCCGCGGCGAGGCCGGCAGCGGCCCAGGCGGTGGTGCGCCGGGCGGCGGCACCGTGGGGGGAGTCTGCGGTCAGCTCCACGGTAGAGGTTCGCATCATCGTCCCGTCGACGGTCGCCTGCTGCTTGCCGAGTGGTGAATCTATCGGACTTCAAGTACTAAAACTGCTATTCGCCCCGAAAGGTCCATAACGCCGTTCTTGTTACTAAGATCCGCTCTTGGTGGACACGCGATCTGGACCAGGGACGCCCACCCGGCATCTTGCCGGGGTGGCGATGCTGGGTGGCGTGCTGGCGCTGACCGGCTGCGCCGGCGGAGCGCCCTCCGCCCTCGACCCGGCCGGCACGGGCGCGGGCCGGGTCGCCGACCTGTGGTGGGTACTGTTCTGGATCTCCATGGCGGTGTTCGCCGAGGTCATGGTGCTGCTGGTCTGGGCGCTGGTGTTCCGCCGCCGACGCGACGCCCGAGTCCGGCACGGCCAGCCACTGCGATTCGTCGCGATCGCCGGCGCCGGCATACCCCTGGTGATCCTGGTGACGGTCTACGCGCTGGGACTGCGCGACCTCGTGGCGTTGGGCGACGGGCCGGGACCCGAGGCGACCACCATCGAGGTGACCGGCCACAGGTGGTGGTGGGAGGTGCGGGTGCCCGGTGTCGCCGGCGCCACCGCCAACGAACTGCACATCCCCGTCGGAGAGAAGGTCCGGATCCGGCTCAGGACCGCCGACGTGCTGCACAGCTTCTGGGTACCGCAACTGATGCCGAAGACCGACCTGATCGCCGGCGAGGTCCGCGAGACCTGGCTGCAGACCGACCGGGCCGGCACCTACCGGGGCCAGTGCGCCGAGTACTGCGGCACCCAGCACGCCCACATGGCGTTCCTCGTGGTCGCCGAGCCCCGCCGTGAGTTCGACGCCTGGCTCTCCCAGCTCGGGTCACCCGCCGCCCGGCCCCAGACGGACGCGCAGCGGCGCGGGCAGGAAGCGTTCGAGCAGGGTAGCTGCGCCGGCTGCCACACGATCCGGGGCACCGGGGCCGACGGGCGGATCGGCCCGGACCTGTCCGACGTCGGCTCACGGTGGAGCATCGGCGCCGGAGCGGTGTCCAACGACGGCGGCCATCTCGGCGGCTGGATCGCGAACTCGCAGACGGTCAAGCCGGGCAACTTCATGCCGCCGCAACCGGTCGACGCACAGCGGCTACCAGACCTCATCGCGTACCTGCAGTCGCTGACGTGAGCGGAGGGGAGGGAACAATGTCCACGACCGCCGCACCGGCCCCCGGCGCGAGCCGGGGGGACCTGGCCCGGCTGGAACGGCACTGGGGCGAGACCCCCTCGGTGCGCTCCTGGCTCACCACCGTGGACCACAAGAGGATCGGCCGTCGCTACCTGGTCACCGCAGGACTGTTCTTCGCCCTCGCCGGGCTGAGCGCGCTGGCGATGCGCACCCAACTCGCCCGCCCGGAAGCCGGAATGCTCTCCCCCGAGGAGTACAACCAGCTGTTCACCATGCACGGCACCACCATGATCTTCCTGTTCGCCACCCCGATGCTGTTCGGCTTCGGCAACGTCCTCGTCCCGCTGATGATCGGGTCGCGGGACATGGCCTTCCCCAAGCTGAACGCGCTGGGCTACTGGGTGTTCCTGTTCTCCGGCCTGTTCATGTGGGCGAGCCTGCCCTTCGGGGCCGCACCCAACAACGGTTGGTTCGCCTACGTGCCGCTGAGCGACGAGCAGCACAACCCCGGGCTGCACATGGACGTCTACAGCCTGGGACTGCTCTTCCTCGGCGTCGCCACCACCGCAGGGTCGATCAACTTCATCGTCACGGCGCTCAAGCTGCGGGCCCCGGGCATGTCACTGAACCGGGTACCGCTGTTCGTCTGGGCGATCGTCGCCACCGGCTTCATGGTGATCTTCGCGCTGCCCGCCCTGAACGTCGACAACGCCATGCTCTTCCTCGACCGCCGCTTCGGCACCCACTTCTTCGACCCGGAGGCCGGCGGGAACGTGCTGCTCTGGCAGCACCTGTTCTGGATCTTCGGGCATCCCGACGTCTACATCATCGTGATGCCGGCGCTGGGCATCGTCTCGGCGGTGCTGCCGGCGTTCACCCGACGCGGGGTGGTCGGCTACCCACTCGTGGTGCTGGCCATCGTGTCGATCTCGATCATCTCGTTCGGCGTCTGGGTGCACCACATGTTCGCCACCGGGCTGCCCCA
Source organism: Micromonospora rosaria (assembly GCF_001567585.1). Lineage (GTDB taxonomy): Bacteria > Actinomycetota > Actinomycetes > Mycobacteriales > Micromonosporaceae > Micromonospora > Micromonospora rosaria. The sequence goes on along the minus strand of NZ_LRQV01000003.1, from coordinate 73,197 downwards.
ACTCTCCTACAGCTTCTTCAGCGCGGCCAGCACCATCATCACCATCCCGTCCGGGATCCAGATCTTCGCCTGGCTGGCCACGATGATGCTGGGCCGCCTGGTCCTCCGGGTGCCGCTGCTGTTCGTCATCGGGTTCATCGTGACCTTCGTGCTCGGCGGCCTCACCGGCGCCATGTTCGCGCTGACCGCGTTCGACCAGCAGGTCACCGACTCCTACTTCGTCGTCGCCCACTTCCACTACGTCCTCATCGGGGGAGCGGTCTTCCCGATGCTCGCCGGCATCTACTTCTGGCTCCCGAAGATCACCGGGCGGATGTACCACGAAGGGCTCGGCCGGTGGGCGTTCTGGCTCGTGTTCGTGGGCATGCACGTCACCTTCTTCCCGATGCACCTCTACGGCCTGTTCGGCATGCCCCGACGGGTCTACACCTACCGCAGCGAGGCGGGCTGGGACGGCTGGAACCTGGTCAGCACCGTCGGCTCGTACGTGCTGGCACTCGGGCTGCTGCTGGTCCTGGTCGGCGTGGTGCACGCGATCCGACGAGGCCGGCCGGCACCGCCGGACCCCTGGGGCGGCGACACCCTGGACTGGTCCACCGACTCGCCGCCGAAGCCGTACAACTTCCCCGTCCTCCCCCGGGTGCGCAGTCTGCACCCGAACTGGGACGGACCGAGCCGGGAGTCGATGGCCACCGGCGCCGAGCCGGACCGCGTCCTCGCCGACGGTCGGCGGACGCTGCGTACCAGCGAGCTCGACGGCCGGCGGGAGCGGGCGGTGGAGATGCCGGAACCGTCCTTCCAACCCCTGGTACTCGCCCTGGCGATGCTGACCTTCTTCACCGCGCTGCTGCTCGCCTGGTACCCGGTGGCCGCCGGGGCCGCCGCGACGGTCGCCGTCACCCTGGCGGTGTGGCTGTGGCCGCCGCGCCGCCCCGACACGGAGGTCGGGGTGAGCGCATGAGCGGCAGCATGACGGCGGCCACCGGCACCGAGGCCCTCACCACCGAGATGCCGGTCGGCAGGTCGACCGGCTGGTGGGGCATGGTGATGTTCGTCGCCACCGAGGCCACCCTCTTCGCCTGCCTCCTCGGCAGCTACTTCTACCTGCGCTTCCAGTACGGCCCCACGTGGCCGCCACCCGGAATCACCGAACCCACGCTGCTGCGCCCGCTGGTGATGACCGCCGTGCTGCTGCCCAGCAGCCTCCCGGTGATCTGGGCCGAGCACGGCATCCGCAGGGGCGAACGCTGGCGGCTGCGCGCCGGGCTCGCGACCACCCTGGTGCTCGGGGCGACGTTCCTCGCCCTGCAGGCCAGCGAGTACACCGAGAAACTGCGCGAGTTCACCATGACCACCAACGCCTACGGCTCGCTGTTCTACGTCATCACGGGCTTCCACGGCCTGCACGTCCTGATCGGACTGACCATGATCAGCTGGCTGCTCGCCGCGTCCCTGCGCGGGGGCAGCTTCGGGTCGCACCGACACGACCGCGTCCGCAACGTCGCCATCTACTGGCACTTCGTCGACGTCGTCTGGGCAGCCATCCTGTTCACCATCTACCTCTCGCCGAGGCTGTGATGAGCACCCATCCCGACCCCCGCGCCCGCCTCGCCGGCGGCCTGCTGTTCTGGTACGCCGTGCTCGGCGGCGCCATCGCCTGGGCGCTGCACCTGCTGACCGGCTGGGGGATCGACGAGCTTGCCTGCGCCGCCGGATCCGAGGCCGTCGGTCCCGTCCCGCTGCGCACCGCCCTCAGCGCCACGGTGGTGCTGCCGGCGCTGGCCACCGTCGGTGCGCTGCTGGCCGCCACGCTGCTCTGGCGACGCACCACCCACGTCGTGACCGACGGCGAAGACCGGCCAGTGGGACGCAGCCGCCTGCTCGCCCTCGTGGGCATCTGGTCCAACCTGCTGTTCCTGACCATCATCGTGCTGGGCGGCATCGCCCTGCTGGTGCTGCCACCATGTCAGCGCTGACCGCCGCCGCCGGCACCGACGACATGGCCGGCGGGCTCCTCGCCATGCTGCTGGGCGTCGCCCTGGCGCTGCTCGCCGCCGGATACGGCCGAGGCGTGCACGAGCTGTGGGCGCGACGCGGCGTCGGGGACGTCCTTCCCGGCTGGCGGGTGACCGCCTTCGGGGCCGGACTACTCACCGTCCTGGCGGCCCAGAGCGGACCGCTCACCGCGCTGGCCGAGCGCGGACTCGCCGGGCACATGACGCAGCACATGCTGCTCCTGCTCGTCGCGGGGCCGCTGCTCGCCGCCGGCGCCGCCGGTCTGCCACTGACCCTGGCCTGCCCCCGGACGGCCCGCCGCCGGGTGGCCCGCCTGCGCGCCGCCGCAGCGGGCCGGTGGCTGCGCCGGCCCGTCGTGGTCGCGCTCGTCGCCGGCGGCGGCCAGACCGTCGTGCTCTGGTTCTGGCACCTGCCGGTGCCGTACGCGGCGGCCGAGCGGAATCCCGTGCTGCACGTGCTGGAGCACGCCTGCTTCGTCGCGTCAGCCTGGCTGCTGTGGGCGCCGCTGCTCGGCGCGGCCCGGCAACGGGTGCCCGCGCCGGCCGGGATGCTGCTGCTGATCGCCACCATGCTGCCGGCGACCGCGCTGGGCGCGGTGCTCACGTTCGCCCCCCGGCCGATCTATCCGCCCGAGGTCCTCGGCGCCGACCCGTTGACCGACCAACAGCTCGCCGGGCTGCTGATGTGGGCCCCGATGGACGTGGTGGCACTGGTCGTCACGCTCGTGCTGTTCCTGCGCTGGCTCCTGAGCCTGCAACGGCAGCGCCCGGAGCGGGTGACCTCGCCGGAGACCGGGGCCCGGCTGGCCGCCACCGAGGGAGTGGTGTCATGAACCGCGGCCTCCGCGCGCCGCTGGCCCTGCTGCTGACGCTGCCGTCCCTGCTGGCCGCACCCGGTTGCGCCCGCACCGATCCGCCCCCACCACCACAGGTCCGCAACGGGCAACCGGCCCGCGGGGCGGAGCTGATCGCCCGGTACGGCTGCGGCTCCTGCCACACCATCCCTGGCATCGACCGGGCCGAGGGCCTGGTGGGCCCACCGCTGACCCGCTTCGGAGCCCGCTCCTACGTGGCCGGCGAGCTGGTGAACAACGCCGACAACCTGCAGCGCTGGATCACCGACCCGCAGGCCGTGGAGCCGGGCACCGCCATGCCCAACCTGGGGGTCAGCCCGCTCGACGCCCAGGACATCGCCGCCTACCTGCACACCCTGGAGTGAGCCATGGCCGTCTGGACGTACCGATGGCGACCGCCGGCCCGGGCCGCCACGGCGGGCGCGGTGCTCGCACTGGCCGCCGGGCCCGCCGTCCTCGCCGCGCCCGCCGCCGTCGCGCCGGCACCCACCAGCGTCGCACCGGCGCCCACCGGCGGCCAGGACCAGGGAGAGAACCTGTACCGGCAGAACTGCGCGAGCTGCCACGGCGACCAGGGCCAGGGCGGCCCCCGAGGTCCCTCGCTGATCGGCGTCGGCGCCGCATCCGTGGACTTCCAGGTCGGCACCGGACGGATGCCGATCCCCCACGAGATGCAGCAACCGCGCCGCGGCGAGCCGGCATTCTCGGCCGACGAGATCGCCGCCCTGGTCGAGCACGTGACCAGTTTCGGCGGCGGCGGCCCGGCGATCCCCCAGGTCGAGCCGGGCAGCCTGCCCACCGGGCGGGAACTCTTCGCCGCGAACTGCGCCCCCTGCCACGGCGGCACCGGCGCGGGCACGGAGCTGACCAACGGATGGATCGCCCCGCCGCTGTACGAGGCGACCCCCGTCCAGGTCGCCGAGGCGATCCGGGTCGGCCCCGGCCTGATGCCGGTCTTCCCCAGCCAGGTCTTCACCGACCAGCAGGTGAACGACCTGACCGCCTACGTGCAGAGCCTCCGCAGCGAGCGCCTGGACCGCGGCGGGAACCCGCTCGGCCGGCTCGGTCCCCTGGCCGAGGGCCTCGTCGCCTGGGCCGTCGCGCTGGGGCTGCTCGTCGCGGCGGCCCGTTGGCTGGGCCGCGGGGCCGGCGAGTGAGGCGGCCACGGGTCGCGCCGGCCCCACCCGGCGTCAACGGGCGGATCATCCTGTCCTTCCTGGTCAGCGCCGCTGGCGCGATCGGCTTCGCGGTCACCTACGGGCTCGGCGGACAGACCCAGTGGGAGGGGGTGTGCCTGGCGGTGGCCTTCGCCGGCCTGGCCATCGGCCTGGCGATCTGGGGCCGGCGGTTGGTACCGGTCGGCGGCTACGTCGAGGAGCACGAGGGTTTCCCGCCGCCGCCGGAGGAACAGGCGATGGTGGCCGCCGTCCTGACCGCGCCGGACAGCCCCGTCCGCCGCCGCGGCCTGCTCGCCGCGCTGGGCCTGGCGCTGACCGCGCTCGGCGTCGCGGCGCTGTTCCCGCTGCGGTCGCTGCTGCCGTCGGACCGGACCCGGCCGGTGCGGGCACGCGAGGTCACCCCGTGGGGGCCGGGAGTGCGTCTCCTGAACGCCGACGGCCGACCCCTGCGCCCCGGTGACATCCCGGCCGGATCGGTCGTCACGGTGTTCCCCGAAGGCGGAGCCGACGCCGGCGACGCACCTGCCTTCGCGGTGCGCCTGCGGCCGGAGCGGTTCACCCGGCCACCGTCCGCCGGCCACCTGGACGGGCTGGTCGTCTACTCGTTGCTCTGCACCCACGCCGGCTGCCCGGTACGCCTCTACCTCAAGGGCACCGGCCGGCTGCTCTGCCCGTGTCACCAGTCCTCGTTCGACCTCTTCGCCGACGCGCAACCGGTCGCCGGCCCAGCCGCCCGGCGGCTGCCCGGCCTGCCCATCGAGGCCGACGCGGACGGCTACCTGCGCGCCACCGGCGGCTTCACCGCTCCACCCGGCGCGGGCTACTGGAGCCGACCATGATCATGGACAGGCTGGCCCGCGCGCTGGACGACCGGCTGCGGTTGTCCCCGCTGACCCGCAGGGCGCTGGCCAAGGTCTTCCCGGACCACTGGTCGTTCATGCTCGGCGAGATCGCGCTCTACTCCCTCGTCGCGCTCGTGCTCACCGGCGTCTTCCTGACCCTCTTCTTCGACCCCAGCTCCGCCGACCGGGTCTACCACGGCTCGTACGCGCCGCTGGAGGGCACCACCACCTCCGCCGCGTACGCCTCCACGATGAGGCTGAGCTGGGATGTCCGCGCCGGTCTGCTGATTCGCCAGACCCACCACTGGGCCGCCCTCATCTTCGTCGCCGCCATCCTGGTGCACCTGGTGCGCATCTTCTTCACCGGCGCGTTCCGCAAGCCCCGGGAGGCGAACTGGCTGGTCGGCGTCACCATGCTGATGCTGGCGCTGGCCAACGGATTCACCGGCTACTCCATGCCCGACGACCTGCTCTCCGGCCTCGGCCTGCGGATCATCGTCTCGGTGGTGGAGTCGATCCCGGTCGTCGGCTCGCGGCTGGTCTCCCTCGGCCTCGGCGGCGAGTTCCCGTCCGACGAGATGATCCCCCGGCTGTTCGTCACCCACGTGCTGCTGGTGCCCGCAGCGCTGGTCGCGCTCGTCTCGGTGCACCTGGCGATGATCGTGCGGCAGAAACACACCCAGTTTCCCGGCCCCGGGCGCACCGAGCACAACGTGGTCGGCTCCCGCCTCTACCCGAGCTACAGTCTGCGCTCCCTCGCCCTGCTCGCATGGGTGCTGGCGGTCCTGTTCGCCCTCGGCGGGCTCGTGCAGATCAACCCCGTCTGGCTCTACGGCCCGTTCGACCCTGCCCAGGCCACCTCGCCGGCACAGCCGGACTGGTACGTCGCCTGGGGCGACGGGGCGTTGAGGCTGTTCCCACCCTGGGAGATCCGACTCGCCGGTCACCTGGTGCCCGCGCCGTTCTTCCCGGGCGTGGTTCTCGGCGGCGTCACCTTCCTCGCCCTGTACGCCTGGCCGTTTCTGGAACGCTGGTGCACCGGCGACCGCCGCGCGCACCAGTTGCTGGACCGGCCCCGGGACCACCCGATCCGTACCGGCGTCGGCGTGACGGCGTTGACCTTCTTCGCGGTGCTGGTCGTGGCCGCCGGCGACGACATCATCGCGCGGTTGCTGCGGGTACCGGTGTACGACGTGCTCAACGTGCTGCGCGTGATGGTACTGGTGCTGCCGCTGCTCACCGGGGCGCTGGCCGTCCTGCTGGCGCGGGCCCTGCGCCGCAGCGAGGCCACGCACCTCGGCGACCTGACCCGGGCGGATTTGCGGGCCGCCCGACGGCCGGCCCGCGCCGACGAGCGGACGACGGCGGACGAGCCGGAACTGCCGGCGCCGGACCGGCCCGGGGAGCGCATCGAGCTGTGGCCGGATGGCGAGCAGTGGCGCTGGCGCTACCGGAACGAGCCGGCCGGTGTCGCGATCCTCGGCAACCGCAAGGCACCGACCGAGCGGGAGGCGGCCGACTCCGCCCGGCTCGCCTACCCGGGCGTCGACCACGTGATGGTGCCGGGCCCGCCGCCCCCGCCACCCCACCCGGTCCGCGCCGCGCTGCGTCGCTGGGCCACCACCGCCATCGGCGCGTCGCTCCTGGCGGCGGCGCTGCGTCACCGCCGACGCCGGCGCTGGGGCCGGAACGGGCCCCGGCCGAAATGAACGAGGTACGCCGAAGCCACCGGCACCTGGAGACGAGGTGTCAGCGGCCGGGACGAGCGCTGCGACACATGGCGGTGGCGGGTCGGTTGGTCTGGGGCAGCCTGCTGCTGATCGCCCCCGGTACGCGGACGATCGTCGGCGCGGCGGACCGACCCGGGCGCCGGGAGTACGGGGTGGGTACCTCGACCGTGCTGACCATTCTCGGCAACCGGGTCGCCCCCGGGCTGCTCGATCGATACCTGGCCCGTACCGGTTACCGGTCGCAGCAGACCGCTCGGGCAGCCGACCATGATCGGCCGAACCTGTGGCACCCGCTGGACGGGCCGGGCGGGCACGACTACGCCGCCCGCGGTAGCTTCTCCGCCCGCTCCCACAGCCGCAGCCCCCAGGCGTGGCTGTCCCGGCGCCGTCTCGTAGCCCTCGCCGGGCTGGCCGGGGCCACCGCCGGCACCCTCGTGTGGCTTCGGTGCTGGAGCCCGCGGAGCCGACCCGCCGAGCAGCGACCCGCCCGGCCCCGGGGACTTCCGGAGACCCGACGATGACCGCACCCGGGCGTCACGACACCTCCTCGGCCCGGCGCCTGCCGGTGCGGGTGTACCTGCTTCTCGTCGTCGTCTACCTCGCGATCGTGCAGGGACTGGGCCACGTGCTCACCCGTGGGCTCGACCTGAGCTACGCGACCCCGCCGAACGTCGACGCGACCTGGCGGATGTTCACGGTGCCCGTCACCGCCACGCTGCTGTTCACGGTGGCCGTGATCACCGTCCTGCGGTGGTGGCGGCCCGTGTGGCGCGACGACCGGCCGGTACGGTCGTGGGTGATCGTCGTCCCGATCGTCATGGTCGCGAGCATCCTCCTCGTCACCAACTACGGCGGCCTGGCGAGCAAGGGCGGGACATACACGCTGCTCCTGCTGTTCTCCACCATGCTCATCGGCTTCAGCGAGGAACTCATGTTCCGAGGAGTCGGCGTGACCACGTTCCGCAGCCACGGCTACCGAGAAGGCATCGTCGCGCTGTGGTCGACCGTCATCTTCGGCGTCGCACACCTGGCGAACCTCTACAGCGAGGGACCCAGAGCGGTCGTCCAGGTGATCGCCACGATCATCGCCGGCTACTTCCTCTACCTCATCCGTCGGCGCACCGGCGGAATCCTCGGCCCGGCGCTCGTACACGGCGCCTGGGACTTCTCACTCATCTCGAACTACGTCGTCGAGGGACAGATCCGCATCCTCCCGATCGTCTCCATCGGCGCGATGATCGTGCTGGCCGTCGTGGTGCTGGTCGGACACAAGCGCGTCGAACCGGCCGGCCCCGCGCGTACCGCCGGCCCCACCGGTGCCGACCCGACGTGACGGTCTGACCCTCGGCGGCGTTCCGCCAACGGGCAAATGGTCGTCGGTCCTCATCCGGGGATGAGGTGCAGTTGTTGGGCGACGAAGGTGAGACTGACGGTGGTGACCAGGGCGGCGATGAGCCACGCGGCGGCGCGCAACCGCCAGTGGATGGGCGCTGAGCCGACGAGACTGGTGTTCCCCGCGGTGAGCGCGAGCATGACCAGCCCGAGAGGCGTGGCGACACCGGCGACGAGGCCAGCCACGAACAGGAGCTTAATCGCGCCGATGCCGCTGGCCGCGAGGGCGACGCCCGCGACGGTCTGCGCGACGACGATCGTGTAGAAGCGGGGCGCCTGCCGGGGCGTCCTGCTCAGCCCCCGCTCCCAACCGAACGCGCTGGCGGTGGCGTACGCGCCGGTGGACAGAATGACCGGAACGGCGATGATCGCCGAGGCGAGCAGACCGACGGCGAACAGTTCGCTGGCGAACGGCCCGGCGAGGGGGCGCAGCGCCTGGGCGGCCTGCTCGGCGGTGGTGACCTGCTCGTGGTGGGTGCCGAGCGTGGCGCCGCTGGCGACCAGGATGCTCCAGAAGATGACCACCGCCAGCCCGGCACCGGTGATCGCGTCACCCTCGCGGACCTTGAGTTGCTCGTGCGTGCACGGCTGCTCGACCTGCTCGATGGTCTGCCACACGTACATGTAGCTGGTCAGGGTGGTGCCGACGATGGCGAGCGCGCTGGCGATGTGAGCCGACGTCAGCGGCACGGCGGGAACCAGACTTCCCCGCGCGACCGCGAGCCAGTCGGGGTGCGCCAGGACCGCGGCGGCGGCGTAGGCGAGCAGGCCGAGCATCACCACTTTGAGCACGTGTTCGACCTCGTCGTACCGGCCGATGAGAAGCAGCGTCAGGACGGCGACGGCGAAAGCGGGGATCAGCCACCGGGACTCCACCCCCACGAGCAGACCGATCGCGGCGGCGCCGGCGGCGACGTCGGCGGCGATCGTGACGATGTTGACCGCGACGATGGAGATCAGCAGGACGACGCTGGCCGTCCGGCCGTAGCCGTCGCGGACGGCCTTCTGCAGGTCGCGGCCGGACAGCACGCCGACTCGGGTGGCGAGGATCTGCACGACCACGAGGGCCGGCATCATCAGCAGGGTCAGCCAGGCCAACCCGAAGGTGGTGCTGGCGCCGACCACGACGAGCGTCGTCACGGTGGTGGGATCGGTGTCCGCGGCACCGCTGATGAGACCCGGCCCCCACAGCCGGAGCCGGAACCGCGGCGCGCGTCGTCGGTGCGGGTGGCGGTGCCGGGGGCCGGGCTCAGGGCGAGCCGGCTGCTGGGTCACCCGGCTGGCCCGGACGGGCAGGCACCGTGAGAGCCACCCCGCCACACGGTGCCTGCCACGTCTGCCATCTTCGTCGAACGGACAGGGCACGGGGGCGTGAATCAGGGACCCGACCGGGGTTTCCGCCGACGACAACCGGTGGCCGGCCGCCGGAGGACACACCGGCGCGACGCGCCGCCGAGGGTTCAGACATGGCCAGGGTCGGGAAACCTGACCGGGTTCTCGGCGCTGACCAACCTGGTGTGGGCCTGGCCCCTCTGCCCGGACCGGGTCGGGGGCGGCGGCGGCTCGCTCAGGGGCGTAGGCCGGTCGGCCTGGTGGCGCGCCCACCACCGACGTCACGGGCGGCGCCCGCCACGACGGTCGCGGCCGGCAGCGGCGGAGCGGGCATCAGCGGCGCGTCCCGGCCGGTGCCGCGCCCCCCGGCGCCGCGCCCCGTCTCCTCGTGGTAGTCCTGCTCCACGTTGACCGACCAGACGTCGTGGTCGGTGCCGTGCGCGATGTTCTCCGCGGTCAGCATGGCCGTCAGCATCGAGTGGTCCTGGTTGTTGTAGCGGTGCATGCCGTTGCGGCCGACCGGGTACACGTTCGGCACCTCCCGCGCCAGCCACTCCCGGATGACGTCGACGTTGCGCTGGTAGCGCTCGTCGTAGACCGGGTACGCCTTCGGCATCCGCACCACGTAGCCGGCCTCGACGACGCCGGGCCGGACCAACCCCAGCTTCTCCAACTCCCTGGTCGCGGCCACGATCAGGTCGGCGTCGGGCGTCCGCCAGGTCTCGTCGTCCACCGACACGAAGTACTCCAGGCCGAGGCAGGTACGGCCGTCCTTCACCAGGTACGGCGACCACGAGCCGAAGTTCTGGATGCGGCCCACCCGCACGTCCGGGTCGTGCACGTAGATCCAGTTGTCGGGGAACGAGAACTCCGCCGGCACGACCAGCGCCACGGTGAGGAAATCCCGGTACCGCAGGTCCTCGGCGGCGGCCCGGACCTCCGCCGGTGGGGCCGGACGCAGCGCCCCCACCAGCTCGGAGATGGGCATCGAGGAGACGACGTGGTCGGCCGGCTCGGTGCGCTGCCCCCCGGCGCCGTCGACGGTGACCGCGACCGCGCGGCGTCGCTGCGGGTCCCGGTGCACGGCGGTCAGGCAGGAGCCGGTCTCCACCGTGCCGCCCCGCCGCCGGACCTCCTCGGCACAGCGTTCCCACATCATCCCGGGCCCGAGCCTCGGGTACTGGAACTCCTCGATCAGGCTGGTCACGTCCGTGCGGTGACGTCGGGGCAGCACCGCGTTGCGGACCGCCGTGGCCAGCGACAGGTTCTTGATCCGCTGCGCCGCCCAGTCCGCCTGCAACTGGTCGGCCGGCATGCCCCACACCTTCTCCGTGTACGTCTTGAAGAAGATCGAGTACAGCCGCCAGCCGAACCGGGCCGACACCCACCCCTCGAAGTGGGACTGGTCCGCCGGTGGCCGCAGCCGGGCCCGCGCGTACGAGCCCATGCACCGGGCGGCCTCCCAGAGCCCCAGGTTGCGCAGCGCGTTGCCGGCGTTGAGCGGATAGTCGTAGAGCGCCCCCCGGTAGTAGATCCGGCTCATCCGGGGGCGGAGCAGGAAGTCCTCGTCGGGCAGGATCTCGTGCCAGAAGTCCTCGACCCGGGACACCTTCGTGAAGAACCGGTGCCCGCCGATGTCGAAGCGCCACCCGTCCCGCTCCACGGTCCGGCTGATCCCGCCGACCACCTCGTCGGCCTCGAAGACCCGCACCGCGCAGCCACGGCGGAGCAGTTCGTACGCCGCGGTCAGCCCCGCGGGACCCGCACCGATCACCACCGTGCCGTGCTCGCCACCCATGCCCCGCGCCCCCGTCACCCCTCGACCAGACGGCCGCCCGCATACCCGCCAGGACGCCGATGTCACCTGCCACCGGCAGGCATGACCCGCCACGGACCGGGTAGGCGGCACCGGCTTTCGGGGCGGGAACGGTCGGGGGACGGATGGTCGGGACGGGCCGGGTGGGCCGACTGCTCACGCGGGTCCCCGCGCCCTGGCCGTACGTGCTGGCGGTCTTCGTCGGCACCAAGATCGTCCTCAGCCTGGTCGGGGTGCTCACGCTCGCCGCCTTCGACGAGATCCCCTCGGCGCCGCCGCCGGACGAGGTGCTGATGCGCCAGCAGCAGCGGGAGGCGTCGCCGCACCGGTGGTTCTCGCTCTGGTTCGCCTGGGACTCGTTCATCTACGACCACCTCGCCGGGCTGCCGCTGGACGAGCCGTGGCGGGACTTCGCCTTCCCCCTGCTGTACCCGTTCCTCGCCCGACCGCTGGCCCCGCTGCTGGGCGGCGACACCGCGCTCGCGTTGCTGCTCGTCGCCAACGCGGCCTTTCTCGGCGTCCTCTACTACGCCCACCGGCTCGGCGAACACCTGCTGACCGATGCCACCACCGGCGACCCCCGTGACCCCGCCGCCGACCACGGGACCGACCGCGACGGCGACCGGGCGGCCCGGCGGTTCGTGCGGTACCTGGTGCTGCTGCCCACCGCCTTCCTGTTCCACGCGGCGCTCACCGAGTCGCTCTTCCTCTGCCTGGCGCTGGCGACCTTCTACTACGCGGAGAAACGCCGGTGGCTGCTGGTCGGCGTGGTCGGCTTCTTCCTGGCGCTGAGCCGGTCGGCCGGGTTCGTCGTGGTCCTCCCGCTGGCCCTGGTCCTGCTCCGGCAGGGCGGCTACCGGCTGCGCCCACCCGCCCTGTGGGGGTACCTGCGGTCCGGGTGGCCGCTGCTGCTGGTGCCCGCCGGCTGGCTCGCCTTCATGGCGTTCTGCCGGTGGCAGGGCGGGGACTGGTTCGCCTACAAGCGCGCACAGGAAGAGGGCTGGAGCATCCGGGTACAGAACCCGCTCGGCGTGCTCTGGCACGGTCTGACCGGAGCGCCGCCGCGCGACGCCGTCCGGGTCTGGATCGCCGTCCTGGTCCTGGCCGTCCTCGTCGCCGGCGCCCGCCGCCTGGGCCTGCCCTACCTGGTGTACGGGGTGCTGATGGTGCTGGTGCCGCTGTCGATGGGGCCGCCCGTCTACAAGAGCCTGCTGCGCTACCTGCTCGCCGTCTTCCCGGTGGCTCTCGTGCTGGCCAGGTGGGCGCGGCGGCCCGGGGTCGACGTCTGGTCGGCCGCCGTGCTCGCCCTGCTCCAGGGCGCCCTGTTCGTCCTCTGGCTCGCCTACTGGACCCACTTCGTCATCTGAGTACGACGCGGCGCGGGGGCGTGACGAGCACTGCTGTCCACCGGTGCTGCAGACGGTTACCCGACAGGGGGCGAGATCGTCACAGTCCCTCGACGGCGGGGGAGCGGGCGTGACCGTGGACCTGCGGTTGGCGATCCACAGTAGAGCTTTGGTGCTTTGTGGTTAACCCAGAAGATCAGTCGGTGCCGGAATGCCGACAGGCTGACCGCGTTTATCGATCCCTCTTGTTGCGTACGGTGGGTCGGCCCCCCTGGAACCGCCCGTGTCGCTCGACGGGCGGCTTCCACCTGGCCCGGGGCAACTGTTCGCACACCCTCGTCCCACCTCCGTCCTGCGCGAGCCCGCAGGTGGAGCGGCTCAGGGTGCCGAGGCTCTCGAAAGGGCAGGCATGTCACCGGTGCAGCGCACGGTCTCGCCAGCGGGCCGCGACGACGGGCACGCTCCCGTCCGCCGTCCCGTCCACACCCGGCGGCTCCCACGCCGACGTGCCGCGGCGAGACTCCACAGCGGCCCCGACGCCGGCAACCGCACGGCCGACCCCGGCGACACCGCCTTCCCCTGCTGACCCACCCACCACCTACCCCGTGAGCGGGGAGACCGGCCAGAGCGGGCCGGCCCGCCCCGCCCGGGAGTGACTCCGCGCCGGACCGGAGCGGCAGCCGAATGCCCCTGCGGCGACATCGCCTCGCGCGTCGCCGCCCGTGGCGCTGCCGACGGGAGACGGCATCAGGCCCGCGAGGCCTGCGGTGCGGACCCCGACATCAACCGCGCGGTGGACCGGCGGCCGAGCAGGAGGCCGCCGTTCCTCCGTGCCCCTGCCACGAGCGAACCATGGACCCGGAGGTAAGCGTGTCGCACAGCAATCTGGTCAGGGTGTACACCGACAGGAAATACGTGTACACGACAATGGTCCGCCACCAGGGGACGACGGTGGCGTTCGCCATGGACGACTCCCGGCGCATCTACTACAACGTGCTGAACCTGGATCTGGGCAGCCGCGAGCGGGGCGAGATCGACAGCTCGTACTGGAACGACAACCCGCCCGCGCTGACCTTCCCGACCGAAGTCACCGAGGTCGGCTTCGGCAACGGCGAGACGCTCGCGGTACCGGCGGTGCGCCTCGGCGGCCGGGCCGAGGTGAGCGCCGGCACGCAGCTCCAGCCCGAGGACCTCGACCCGTTCCTGTCCACCACGGCCCGGCTGGGCGCCCGGGCACCGTTCCAGGTCGTCTCCGACGGCCGGTACCTGCTGCTGTTCCGCCAGTCGATCGACGAGGCCCACCCGGACGCGCTGTTCCGGCTCACCGCCGGCGGCGCCTCCGCCGACGCGAGCCGGACGGACTACGCCCAGGCGGGCGGGGCGAAGGTGCCGCTGGTGACCCGTACCCTCCTGTGCGACCGGTTCGTACAGACCGGCGCGACCGTCAAACCGGTGCTCGAGGTGCGCTACCGGCGCAGCCGGAGCAAGACCTCGCCCGCCTCCACCGGTGACACCCTCGGCACCCGGGACCTGGACGGCAACCCCTTCTACGAGCCCACCCGCCAGTTGTCGTTCGTCCGTGACGTCACCGACGGGGAATTCTCGGTGCTGCTGCTGCCGACCCAGGTCAACGACGTGTCCCGGTGGCAACTGTTCACCGTCAACTCGGCGACCAACCGCGTCGACGGGTTCAACGTCGAACGCTCCGACGACGGGCTGTTCAACCTCACGGGCACCCAGTTCTACACCAGCCCCGACCCGAGGTACGCCCCCTCGGTGCTCGAACGCGAACCCGGTGTGGACCCGTTCACCAAGAAGCCGCTGGTGCCGGTCCCGCTGCCGACCGACCGGGCGGGCACCGCCCTGCGCCTCGACGGCCAGGACGACTACCTCGACCTGGGGACCGCCCCCGGCGCGCGGCTGCAGGGCGCCTACACGGTGGAGGCGTGGGTCAAGCCGGCGGCGGCCGGCGGGGTGATCCTGGCCGTCGGGGACGCGTCGCAGGCGGGGTGGTTCAGGCTGAGCGTGAGCACCACCGGTGCGTTGGTGCTGAGTCAGCATCCGGGCGCCGGCAACAGCATCGTGTCGTCCGGTTCGGCGGTGCCGACGGGCCGGTACACCCACGTCGCGGCGGTTCTCGACGGCGGCAGCACTCCGGCCAAGGGCCGGCTGTACGTCGACGGCGTCGAGGTGGCCAGCGGTACGTTGACGTTCACCCCTCCCTCCTCCGGGTCGGCGACGCTCGTCGGCGCCCGCCCGTCCGGGACCGGTGTGTCCGACTTCTTCGCCGGTGACGTCGACGAGGTCCGGATCTGGAGTCAGGCGCGGACGGCCGCCGACCTGGCCCGCGACGTCCGCCGCCGCCTCGCCGGCGTCGAGCCCGGCCTGGTCGCCTACTACCGCTTCGACGAGGGCGGTGGGACCAGCGTCGCCGACCACACCGACAACGGGTTCGACGGCACCGTCCGGGGCGGCCCGGCCTGGGTGACCTCGGGCGCGCCGGTGGGGGACAGCCCCGGACTGTCCCGGGAGACCTTCGCTCTCACGGGCCGGTCCCTCGCCTCCGGCGTGGCCGCGACGCTGTATTTTCAGCAGGAGGAGACCACCGCCGGGTACGCCGCCCAGCCCAGCCCGGCGAAGCGGCAGGCCAGGGTCCTGCTGGCGTTCCCCACGGCCGACACCACCGCCCCGGCCGGCAACCCCCTGCTCGCGACCCTCGACCTCGCGCTCGCCGCCGACGGCCGGCTCGCGCAGGTACCCCGCTCGGTCGCCCTGTCCACCGTCGGTCGCCCCGACCCGACCACGGACATGGATCGGCTCAGCGCGGCGCAGGGAGCGGTCACCGCCGCCCAGGCGAAGCTGATCCTGGACAGGAGCAATCTCGACCAGGCGGACCAGGCGGTGCGGGACACCCACCCGGCGTACCAGTACTGGAACAACAGGTACTGGGCCTTCGTCAACTCCAACTACTGCTACGACGAGGGACACTGGATCTCGCCGCACCACCGGTCGCCCCGGGCGAACGAACTGCTGGCATCGCTGGGCTCGGCCTCCTCGACCTACAACGCCGCCGTCCGCACCCAGGAGGACGCCAAGGCGCAACTCGCCCGGGACCAGATCCTGCTGGCGGACCGGCAGGCCGCGCTGACCGCCCTGAGCGGGGGACTGCAGGGCGGCGACGACGTGACCGTGGCGATGCCGACCGTCGCCGTCGACACCACCGGGCTGAGCATCTTCGGCGCCGTGCTGGCCTTCGCCTGGAGCCGGGACACCCCGGTCCTGCTCGACAGCGCGACAGGCGAGGTGGTGCTGTACTTCCGTGGTGTCGACGGGCAGTTCTTCTCCGTCTACTACGACGTCACCGCCTCCCGCGCGGCCAAGCAGATCACGCTCCCTGCCGGCCGGCTCAAAATGACCAGCCGGGACACCGGGGTCGCCCTGCCCGACGTGGGTCTCACCGTCTCGGCCGGCCCGGACGCCGACCGCTGCACGGTGGTGGTCACCCGGACGGCGAACGCCACGACCCACACCGAGACCTTCACCGCGGTACCACGACGCGCGGACCACTTCGCGGCCGTCCTCAACGGCAACCCGGTCGGGGACCTCCTCGGCAAGGTGGCCTCGATCCAGGGCAACACGGTGACGCTCACCGCGTTGCTGCCCACCGGCCTCCTGGCGGGCACCAAGATCAGTCTGGCCGGCTCCGTCTACCAGGTGCGGGACTCCGTACCGGTCACCTCCAGCTTCACCCTGACCACGGCCCCGACAGGGGTACCGGCCGGGACCGAGGTCCGCACGGTCGTCTACGACTACGCCTCGGCCACCTCCAGCCGACCCGGCACCCGACTGGACCGTGGGTCCCTGATCGTCGCGGTCGACGCCGGTACGGCCACCGCCGCCGTGCCCAACGGCACCGCCGCCGACGTGGTGGCCGGCCGGGGCAACCGGTGGCAGGGCCACGCCCCCGGACGGGCGTTCTCCTTCGACGGCACCAAGCGGCTCGCTCTCCCGGCAGCCCAGCGTGCCCGGGCGACGATGACCGGCGACCTCACCCTGGAAGCCTGGGCCAACCCGGGCTTCGCCGGCACCCAGAGCCGCATCCTGCACGCCCACCTGCCCGGCACCACCCCCACCCGGTACGCCCTCGGCGTGTCCGGCGCGCCCTACCTGTCGGCGCTGGAGTTCAACGGGAGCGGCGACAGCCTCGACTGCGGCGCGGGCATCGACCTGACCGGCACCTCCTTCACCGTGGAATTCTGGGTCAAACGCCTGTCGAACGGCCGCTGGGACCTGATCGCCGGCCTCGGCGCCACGGGCGCGACGGACCAGAGCCTGCACATCGGATTCCGTTCCAACAACGCCTTCACCATGGCCTTCTTCGCCGACGACCTGGACGCCCCGACCTCCTACAGCGACCAGAACTGGCACCACTGGGCGTGCGTGTACGACCGGGAGGGCACCAACCGCGACCAGATCATCTACCGGGACGGCGAGGAGGTCGCCCGACGCCCAGCAAACGGGCACTTCACCGGCACCGGCAAACTCGTCCTCGGTCAAGGCCCCGTCGGAGCGGAGAAGGCGTACGTCCAACTGGACGAGGTGCGGGTCTGGCGCCGGGCCCGTACCGCACAGGAGCTGAAGGCGGACAAGGACCGCCGGCTCACCGGGCGGGAGCCCGGCCTGCTCGGCTACTGGAACTTCCCCGGCCGGCGGACCACCGACCTGACCGGGCGGCGCAACGACGCCACGATCGTCGGGAACCCGAGGTTGGTCGGCTCCCCGTTCCCCGGCTACCGGATCCTCGCCGGGGTGGGCGACCAGTTCGTGCGCAGCCGGGACGTCTACCCGGCGGGCCAGTGGGGCCACCTGGCGGCGGCCTTCGAGCAGGACTGGGCGCTGCGCTTCGACGGCGCCGCGTGGGTGGACACCGGCCGCGCCGACGCCCTCAACGTCACCGGCGACCTGACGATCGAGGCCTCCCTCCGGCTCGACACGCTGGGCCACACCCACGGACTCGTCGGCAAGGGCGGGCTGGCCGACGGCGCCGGCGGCACCGTGCCGTACGCCTTCTGGGTGCAGCCCGACGGGGCGCTGGCCTTCAGCTACGAGAACACCTCGAACACCCAACCCGGCACCGCCGTCTCCACGACGAAGCTGTCGGCAGCCACCTTCACCCGCGTCGCGGTCACCCGCAGAACCAACCAGGTCAACCCCAGCGCGCAGGACATCGTGTTCTACGTCAACGGCGTACACGCCGGCAGCGCCACCCTCCCCGGCCCGACCCCGACCGGCAACCACGGGCTGCTCGACATCGGCCGCTACCGCAGCGGTCAGACCGGTTACGGACTGCGCGGCGTGCTCAGCGAGGTGCGGCTCTGGAACGTCGCCCGGGAGGCGGCGAAGATCGACGCGGCGGTCACCGGGAACACCCCCGGGCTGGTCGCCCAGTGGACGTTCCCGGAGCATGCCGGGAACACCACCGCCGACGCCGCCCGCACCTACACCGGCAGGCTGCACGGGGCGAGCTGGGTCAAGACCCCGGACCCGGCCGGGAACCGGTTCCGGCTCTACTGCAACGGTGACGCGACCCCCGCCGACCCGGTCCTCGCCACGGACGCCGTCGTGACCACCGGCTACGGACCCGAGCAGTTCACCGTCGGCGGCTGCACGACCACCGGCGACACCGTGCGCGACGGCTTCGCCGGCACCCTCGACGAGATCCGGGTGTGGCAGACCGCGCGGACCGGCGAACAGATCCTCGACAACGTCTTCACCCGACTGCGCGGCGAGTCCGAGGATCTCGTCTGCTACTACCCGTTCGACGCCGCCTCCACCGCCGCGGGCGCACCGGTCCTCGACGCCGGGCCGCGCGGGAACAACCTCACCACCGCCGCCGCCACCGAGCCGGCCGTCGTGCTCTCCACGGCGCCCGTCTCCACCGACACCGCCGAGGTCCGCTCCGCGCTGACCGGCATCCGCACCACCTTCCACGACCTGATCGGCGCGTCACCCGCGGTCGGCGAGTACGCCGATGTGCAGCGGATCCCGCACCGCGGTGTGCGGGGGGTGATGAAACGCTGCTACGCCTACCAGCAGGGCGGGCGCTGGCACCTGATCACCGGCTACAAGGTCGGCAACCTGGTCAGCAAGTGGGTCGGCCAGGCCCAGTTCGACCCGCAACTCGTCGGCTACATCGAGGGGGCACCACCGGTCCCCTCGGAGAACCTCGTCCAGCGCCCGGGCACCGACGACTACGTCGACGCCGCCACCGTCTCCTTCGTCCAGGCCGACGAGGTGACCAACACGCTCTCCTCCAGCCAGGAGATCAGCATGGACGTCTCGGCGAAGATGAAGTTCTCCTGGGAGGTCTCGGCGGACGTCCTGAACATCACCGCCCCGCTGGGCATGGGCACCGCCCAGCCGATGGTCAAACTCGCCAAGGAGGGGAACCTGGAGTTCGGCCTCGACTACTCCAACGGCTGGACCAGTGAGACCGAGGTGTCCGAGGGCCACAACACCACGCGTACCAGCACCGTCGCCCTCAGCGGCGCGTGGGAGGACCCGAACCGTCCGCTCAACCCTGCCGCCGGCCAGCGGTGGATACCGGCCAACACCGGCTACGCCCTGGTCCAGTCCGAGACCGCGGACGTCTTCGCGCTACGCCTCGAACACACCGGCGCGCTGGTGGCGTACCGGATGATGCCCAACCCCGACATCCCCCGGGACTGGAACATCATCGAGTTCCAGATCAACCCGCTCTACACCAAGCAGGGCACCCTCGACGGGCTCATCGGCTACGGCCTGGCCGGCCCCTTCGCCGACCCCACCCACTACCCGACCGCCGGCGACGGCGCCGAGTACAGCTACTTCAAACCCCGCGAGGCGTACGCCCTCAAGCGCCGCGTCGAGCGTCAGGCCCAGCAGTTGCAGAGCTACTACGACTCGGTGTCCACCGAGACCCATGCCCCCGACCGGACCAGGGAAAAGGCCAAGGAGGTCGCCAACAAGTCCTCCGCCCGCCGTAACCTGGCCAACACCTACGTCTGGACCGCCGGCGGCGGCTTCTTCGCCGAGTCCACCGAGACCACCGACACGGTCACCGAGACCGCCGGCGGCTCCTACTCGATCAAGGGCACCCTCAGCGGCGGTGGCATGTTCGAGGTCAAGGGCGCGGCCGGTGGCACGAAGATGGGCTTCGAGGCCAGCATCGGCGGCGGCAGCAGCGTCACCCGCACCAGGGCCAAGTCCGCCACGAAGACCTTCGGGCTCGAGGTCGCCTGCACCGGCGGCCGGGACCTGCAGCGCTACGCCGCCGACGGGAAGCCCGTCTACGATCCCGCCACCAACCAGCCGGTCACCGCCCCCGGCCGGGTCGACGCCTACCGGTTCATGACCTTCTACCTCGACGTCACCAAGGACAACTTCGAGGACTTCTACGGCAAGGTCGTCGACCCGCTCTGGCTGGCGACCTCACCCCAGGCCGCCGCCCTGCGCCAGGCCCACCAGGCCGACCAGAAGCCCCCCTGCTGGCGCGTCTTCCACCGGGTCACCTTCGTCAGCCGCCTCCTCGACCCGGTCGCCGCCACCGCCAACGCTCCGGCGTCCCTGGCCAAGGCCCTGCAACGGGAGGGTTTCAGCAGCATCTACGACCTGATCCAGACCCTCGAACCGGACATCAAGAACAGCCCCACCAACCTGGCCACCCTGGCCAACCTGACCACCGCCACCACCGACACGCTCACCAAGAAGCTGTACCGGCTCACGCCCTACACCCAGGAGATCGTCGTCCACCTCGCCCGCTACCTCGGTATCGACCGATGACCACCTCAATCGGACCACGAGTGACCAACCCGTAGCAGGGCCGATGGCCCCGGCGCTGCCACCCGCGGCGCCGGGGCCCACGGGCGTGGGCAACTCGCCGTCCACGCGAACACCCGCGACCCGCTCGTGTGCGTCGACGGGCGGTCCGCCGCGCTGCGCACCCGGCACGTCGCCGGCACCGCCACCACGGCACCCGCCGCGACGTTGTCCTGACGTGCCGTAACCGCCGGGAAGGGTGCGTCATGCCACCGTCGAGCCCCACGAGCCCCGAGCCGCCGACGCTGGTGGTCATCCGGGGGAACTCCGGCAGCGGAAAGACCACGGCCGCTCGGGAGGCCCGGCGTCGCTTCGGCCGCGGCGCCGCCCTGCTGGAGCAGGACTACCTGCGCCGAACCGTGCTCCGGGAACACGACACCGCCCGCATCGACCCGGTCGCCCCCGCGTTCATCACCGCGACCGCGCGCACCGCCCTCGACCTCGGCTACCACGTCATCCTCGAAGGCATCCTGCACACCGAGCGCTACGCCACCGTGCTGCGCCAGCTCATCGGCATGCACGCCGGGCCGGTCGCGGTCTTCTACCTGGACGTGTCCTTCGACGAGACCGTCCGCCGCCACCTCCACCGGGACGAGCCGATCCCCGTCACCCCCGGCGAGATGCGCCACTGGTACACCCACCGCGACCTGCTCGGCGTCGCGGGGGAGACCGTCATCGGCGAGGCCAGCACCGTCGAGCAGACCGTCACCACGATCCTGCACGCCAGCGGCCTCACCGCGGTCGTACCGCAGACGCCCTGCCCGCGACGATGCGCCCACTGCGCCCACGACGCCGACCAGCCGACCGCCGCGCCGCAGACTCCCTGACCCCCGTTCGTCGTCGAGTCACACCTCGGGCGGGTGGCGAACGGCTGCCACCTGCGCGTACCGGCAGGTCGCGGGGTCGGTGTCGTGGGGGCCGTGGGTGGGCCCGGCGACCCCCGGTGTTAGGTTAGGCATTCCTAACTTCCCGGAAGTGGAGTACCCCAGCATGCGCGCCACCCGGTTCCTCGCCGGAATCGTCACCGCCGCCACCGCACTCGCACTCACTGCCTGCGGCGGATCGTCCGACACCACAGACACCCCCGCCGCCTCCGGCACCGCGGCGGGGTCGTTCCCGGTCACCGTGACCCACGCCTTCGGCACCACCACCATCGAGAAGAAGCCCGAACGGGTCGCCACCGTCAACTGGGCCAACCACGAGGTGCCGCTGGCCCTGGGCATCGTCCCGGTCGGCTACGCCAAGGCCAACTTCGGCGACGAGGACGGCGACGGCCTGCTGCCCTGGGACGCCGCGAAGCTCAAGGAACTGGGCGCGTCCACCCCGGTGCTGTTCGACGAGACCGACGGCATCGACTTCGAGGCGGTGGCCGACACCAAGCCCGACGTCATCCTCGCCGCCTACTCCGGGCTGACCCGGCAGGACTACGACACCCTGACGAAGATCGCCCCGGTCGTCGCGTACCCGAAGGCTCCCTGGGCCACCTCGTGGCGCGAGAGCATCAAGCTGGAGAGCCAGGCCCTCGGCCTGGCCGCCGAAGGCGACGCGCTGATCGCGACGATCGAGAAGCAGATGAAGGACGAGGCGGCCCGCTACCCGAAGCTGGCCGGCAAGTCGGTGATGTTCCTGACCCACCTCGACCCGACCGACCTCAGCAAGATCAGCTTCTACACCACGCACGACACCCGGGCCCAGTTCTTCACCGACCTCGGCATGAAGCACCCGGACAGCATCGCCAAGGCGTCGGCGACCACCGAGGAGTTCAGTCTCACCCAGAGCGCCGAGCAGGTGCAGAACCTCAGCGACGTCGACATCATCGTCACCTACGGCGACGCCGAGGGCAGCACCCTGGCCGCCCTCCAGAAGGACCCGCTGCTGTCCAAGATCCCGGCGATCGCCCGGGGCTCGTTCGTCTCGCTGCCCGGCAGCACCCCGGTCGCCACCGCCGCCAACCCGACACCGCTGGCCGTGTCGTACGTCCTCAAGGATTACGTCGACCTGCTCGGCGCCGCCGCCGACAAGATCTGATGACCGTCGACACCAAGCCCGGGCCGGACGTCGCGCACCTGCGACGCCCGGCCCGGGTGCGCCTGGCCTGGCTGCTGCTCGTCCTGGCCGTGCTCACCCTGGTCATGCTCGCCTCGGTCGCCTTCGGCTCCCGGGCCGTCGGCTGGTCCGACATCACCGCCGCCCTCGCCGGCACCGACGACACCCTCAACCAGGCGGCCGTGGTCAAACGCATCCCCCGGACGATCCTCGCCGCCCTCGTCGGCGCGGCGCTGGCCCTGTCCGGCGCGGCGATGCAGGGCGTCACCCGCAACCCGCTCGCCGACCCCGGCATCCTCGGCGTCAACATGGGCGCCATGCTGGCCATCGCCGTCGGCATGACCACCGTCGGCCTCTACACCGCCACCGCCTACATCTGGGCCGCCATCGCCGGCGCCGCCCTGTCCAGCCTCTTCGTCTACGCCGTCGGCTCCCTCGGCCGCGCCGGACCCACCCCCCTCAAGATCGCCCTCGCCGGCGCGGCCACCTCCGCCGCCCTCGCCTCACTGGTCGTCGCGGTCGTGCTCCCACGCGGCGACATCGCCGAGAACTTCCAGTCCTGGCAGGTCGGCGGCGTCGGCGGCGCCACCTGGGACAGCATCGGCCACGTCCTGCCGTTCCTGGCCGCCGGCCTGGCCATCTGCCTGCTCTGCGCCCGGGCCCTGAACTCGCTGGCCCTCGGCGACGACATGGCCGCCGCCCTCGGCGAACGCGTCGCCGTGATCCGCGGGATCGCCGCCCTCGGCGCGGTGGTGCTCTGCGGCGCGGCCACCGCTGTCGCCGGACCGATCGCCTTCGTCGGCCTGATCGTCCCGCACCTGTGCCGGCTCCTCGTCGGCCTCGACCACCGCTGGCTGCTGCCCTTCGCCACCCTCGTCGGCGCCGCGCTGCTGACCGCCGCCGACGTCGTCGGCCGGGTCGTGAACCGACCCGACGAGATCGAGGCCGGCATCATCACCGCCCTGATCGGCGCCCCGTTCTTCATCTACATCGTCCGCCGGCAGAAGGTACGCGAACTGTGACCAGCACGACCCTCGACGCCGTCACCCGCGGCCGGGTCCGGCGCACCAGACGGCGTCGAGCCGTCCTGGCCACCCTCGGCGTGGCCGTGGCGGCGATGGCCACCGTCTCCCTGATGGTCGGGCAGACCTTCTACCCACCCGGCGACGTCCTACGGGTGATCCTCGGCGAGACCGTCCCCGGAGCCTCCTTCACCGTGGGGGAGCTACGGCTGCCCCGTACCGTCCTCGCCCTGGCCACCGGGCTGTGCTTCGGCATGGGCGGCGTCACCTTCCAGACCATGATGCGTAACCCCCTGGCCAGCCCCGACATCATCGGCATCAGCTCCGCGGCCAGCGCCGCCGCGGCCTTCGCCATCATCGTGCTCGGCCTCGGCGAGACCGGCGTCTCGATCTTCGCCATCGTCGCCGCCCTCGGCGTCGCCGTCATCATCTACGTCCTGTCGTTCAAGGACGGCGTCGCCGGCACCCGGCTCGTCCTCATCGGCATCGGCATCGCCGCCATGCTCAACAGCGCCACCTCCTACATCCTCAACCAGGCCGGACAGTGGGACCTGCAGGCCGCCACCCGCTGGCTCAACGGCAGCCTGAACGGCTCCACCTGGGACGAGACCATCCCCGTCCTGATCGCGCTGCTCACGTTCGGCCCGGTCCTGCTCGCCCAGGCCCGCAACCTCACGATGCTGCAACTCGGCGACGACACCGCAGCCGCGCTCGGAACCCGGCTGGAACGCACCCGGCTGGTCTCGATCGTCGCGGCCGTCGGCCTGATCGCCTTCGCCACCTCGGCCACCGGACCGATCGCCTTCGTGGCCTTCCTGGCCGGCCCGATCGCGGCCCGGCTGGCCGGCCCCGGCGGGTCGCTGCTGTTGCCCGCCGGACTGGTCGGCGCGCTGCTGGTCCTGGTCGCCGACTTCCTCGGCCAGTTCGCCTTCGACACCCGCTTCCCGGTCGGTGTGATCACCGGCGTACTCGGCGCCCCGTACCTCATCTACCTGCTCGTCCGCACCAACCGCGCGGGAGGCTCACTGTGACCACCATCCACTCCCTGACCGTGGAGAAACTGACCGTCGGCTACGGCGACCGCCTCGTCATCGAGTCCCTCGACCTGCTCGTGCCGCCCGGCAGGATCACCGCCATCGTCGGCGCCAACGCCTGCGGCAAGTCGACCCTGCTCCGGTCGATGTCGCGGCTCCTGGCACCACGCACCGGTCACGTCCTGCTCGACGGCCGGGAGGTGCACCGGATGCCCGCCAAGGAACTGGCCCGTACCCTCGGCCTGCTCCCGCAGTCACCGATCGCGCCGGAGGGCATCACCGTGGCCGACCTCGTCGGCCGGGGCCGCAACCCCCACCAGCGGATCCTGTCCCGATGGAGCAGGCAGGACGACCTCGCGGTGGCCGCCGCGCTCGACGCCACCCACACCGCCGACCTGGCCGACCGGTCGGTCGACGAGCTCTCCGGCGGGCAACGCCAGCGGGTGTGGATCGCGATGGCCCTGGCCCAGCAGACCGACCTGCTGCTGCTCGACGAGCCGACCACCTTCCTCGACGTCAGCCACCAGGTCGAGGTGCTGGACCTGCTCACCGACCTGAACACCGACCGGGGCACCACCATCGTGATGGTGCTGCACGACCTGAACATGGCGGCCCGCTACGCCCACCACCTCATCGCCCTGGCCGACGGCGGCCTGCACGCGGCGGGGGAGCCGGCCGCGGTGCTGACCGAGGACTGCGTCCGCGCGGTCTTCGGCCTGGACAGCCAGGTCATCCTCGACCCGGTCTCCGGCAAGCCACTGATGCTGCCGATCGGCCGCCACCACGCCCAAGCCGCGATGTCGTAGCCCTCGCCACGGCAGGTTGCGTGGGGAGAGGACAAGCAGAAGGGGAGCCGTGATGCCGTTCTTTCGCTCTGGGCATCGTCAATCATGCGTGAAGCCGCTCTGATGCCGGCGAGTGCGGAGACCGGACAGACCCCAGCCCGGTTGATCGCGTCATCTGACGGACGTCAATGACGGAGGTTGTCGCAAGCCCCTAGGATGCATCTGGTCTGTGACTGCCACGGAGTTGACTGGTGTGGCATTGACCATCTCGGAAGGCAGGTTGGGTGAGCGGGCCCCATTTCGGTGAGAACAGTGACTTCCAGGAATCCGACCGTCGTGACGACGCCGCACGACAGGCGGGCAATGAGGTCGAGGTCTCCGGATCCTCCCGGGCAGTCGATCGTGGTCGCAGCAACTCGGACGAGACGTCACCGCAGGTGCTGCGGCCACGGCCGATCGAGCGGGCCGGTGCCTCGCCTGTTCCCACCGTGGTGGTGGCGACACAGGGGAGCAGGATGGTCACGGTGCCGACGGCCTGGTTCTGGGGGGTGGCGGGCCTGCTCGTCGTGTTGATCCTGATGGTCGTTTCCCTGCTGGTCATGGTGGTGTCGCGAGGGTCGGACGGCCCGGCGCAGCCGGTCGTGGCGGGCGAATCTCCGTCCCCGTCTTCGTCTCCGTCGCCCTCGCCGTCTCCGTCCGTTGAGTTGCAGACGCCTGAGCCCGAGACGCCGATGCCCTCCGCTGAGCCCTCGCCGTCGACGGCTGCTTCCGCGAGCGGTCCCACGGTGCCACCGGCCACGGAAGTGAGCGTGCAGTACCAGGGCCCTTTCGTGCTCGACTCCTACTACAAGGACCTCGACCTGGTGCCGCCTGCGAGAAGGAGCCTCACTGCCGGTGGGGAGCTCTGGTACGGCCGCTACAAGGGCTTCAACGCCGATGAGGACGCCAGTATCGCGGTGTGGAACGAGCGGAGCGTGCCGACCTACGAGGATTGCCGACACGTCGCCACGGCCGCCGGGATCGAAACGGTCGATACCCATGATCTTGAGGAAGGTCAGACTGTCTGCGTGCTGACGGACGAGGGGCGAATCGCCCGTCTGAAGCTCGTCAACAAGGGTTTTGATGAGTGGGGCTTCGACGCCACCGTCTGGGACAATTAGGCGGGTCAACGTCCTCGAACAGGTCGAGTGGACGCGTGGTGGCCAGGGCGCCCAGCGTTGCCGGAGATTCCCTCGAAGACGGGCCGGTTGGTATCGCTCACGCGGAGCCCGTGATCTCGGCGGGCCGCGACGAGCCGCCGCCGTTCACAAAGGTGAGGCCGGAGACGTCGACGGCCTGGATTGCTTGGCCGAGCAGGAACGTCATGGCCTCGCCGACGCACATGAGGCGCCACGCCTCGTCGCATCTGCTCGGTGTGACGAACGCTGGCGGCTGGCGACGGCCTGTTGTGAGCCGGTGCGGCGGCACTCAAGGCGGCCGGAAGCTCCTCCGACCGCATCAGCCTGGGTGTTGGCCGTTCTCATCCCGGTCGGAAAACCGGCAGATCGGTGTCGGAGCTGCCACTGGAGATCGAGTGGCGGTCGTTCGGCCGTGAATCGACTCCGGGTCGGGTCGGGGCGGAACGTCTACGCCAGTTCCGACGACCCACCGTACGTCAGAACCACTGACGGGCGGACAACCTGCTGGTGTCCCGGCCGCTACGTCGCGGGTGCCACCAGGATCCGGTGGGTCCATTCCAGGAGGCCGGTCACGCGGAACGGCCCGGTCCAGCCGACCATCGGCTCGCGATCGGTGTACTCGACCGTCGACCAGCAGTCATCGAACGCCACTGTGTACTCACGGTCGCTGGGGAACACGTGGGTGACCGTACCGGTGACGACGGCGTCCACCGGGTAGCGCCGGGCGACCGCCGCCCACTCCGTTCCTGACCAGCGAGAGAAGCGGGTACGTCGGCCACGCATGCCGGCGTCCAGCGGAAACAACCGGACCAGCCCGGGTTGATGTTGCAGGACCTCGAAGAGTCCCGTCGTGCCGATCGGTGGCCAGTCGGTCGGATCGTCCGGCAGGTGCAGGACGTCCACCCATCCCTGGGGCGGCTGGGCAAGGTCGACCAGGATGCCGGACCTCCCGGGACCCATCGGGATGGCGCTCACGACGCCCCGGACCCGGCTGCCGACGGGGAAGGCCCGACGCGCCGCGACCAGCTCACTGATGTCGGTTGTCACCGGGCGATTCTCGCGGCACGGTCGGCCGCGTGCACGACTGCAACTATGGCGCGTCCCGGCCACCGGCGGTCTCTGGCCCCTCCCCGGTGTCGCAACGAATCTGTGGCAGGACGTCACCTTGGTATGGTCAGCGCCTCTTCTGGAGGAGGCGGGCGTGGCCAACTCTGTCGTCGAGGCGGCTCGTGACGGCCGTACGGCGGTGGTCGCGACCGCCGGGGCCACGCTGGGACTGCTCGCGTTCGCGGCCGACTTCGTCGCAGGCGCTGCGGGGCAGGTGCTGATCGCCGTCGTCAGCAGCGGCTTCGCGTGGGGGCTGGCTGCCGTCCTCGTCGGCCGGTCAGCCGCCACGGCGAGACGAGCGGCAATCGAGGCCACCAGGCTGCTGGTGCTGGCGACGCTGCTCTACTACCTGCTCGTCCTGGTGGTGAGTCGCCGGTGGAGCGGGGGCTATCTGGAGGACGGCACGTCGGCCGATCTGCTGGGGCTGCGGTCGGTTGCCGTCATGACGGCCGCGTGGCTGGCCGGAGCCGTCGTGGCGGGCCCGATCCTCGGGATGCTCGGTCATGTCGTGCGGGTCGGCACAACCTCACTCGCGGCGGGGGCTGCCGGAGGGCTGTGCGGGCTGCTCTCCGGTGAGGGCTGGCAGGCCCTGGTGCTGGCACCGCCCTGGCAACTGCTGGCCGTGACCGACCCGCACCACGCGCAGTTCGTCCGGGGTGTGCTGGCCGGACAGGTCGTCAAGATCGGGCTTCCGATCGTCGTCCTGGCCTGGCTCGCCACGACGCGCCGGCTGTGGCGTGCGTGGCCGATGCTGCTCATCGCGGCCGTCTCATGCGGCGCGCTGAGCGCGGTGCTGTGGCACGTGCTCTACGTCGCGTGAGCTCGACCCGCCCACACCATCCCGCGCCGACCAGGCTGGCGCTGCGACGTCGGCGTCCGCCAGGGCCAAGGTCGGCCTGGACCACGATCAGGTGCGTCGCTCCAACGCCGGGTGCCGGCACGTGACGGCGATCGCGAGCCCGCCGGCGAGCAGCGCCCTCCTCAGGCATAAATGGGCGCATGCGGGTAGCCGGTCGCACAGCGCCGCGCGAGGAGACTCCGCGGCCGCGTAGGTCGACGCGGACGGTGCTGACGGGTGCGGTGAGCGACCCCGGTCCCGGAAGGAGCGGTCCCCGGTCATGCCGTGGAGCGCGGGGGAGAACGGTCCGGCACATCGATGTCATGGGCAAGGGGGACGGGCCGGCTCCCCGTAGCCCCGGACCGGACGCCGCGAATCCGCAGGTCAACGACGAGTCGGTGGTGATCTGACTCTTGCTTCACGTTCCGGCTGGGTGTAGAACTATCGGCAGCTAGGTACACACCTAGCACTCTTCTAGTCTGCAACAGTTGGAGGCCTGGCGTGGACCGCCTCAGGATTGGTGTCGTCGGTATCGGGGTCCAGGGACAACTGCACGCCCGCGCGCTGCGCGACGTGCGGCAGGCAGAGCTGGTCGCCGTCGCCGACGTCGCACCGCACCACCGCGACTGGGCCGAGCAGAACCTCGGGGTACGCGCCGTCGCGGAGATCGGCGACCTGCTCGACGACGTCGACGCGGTCAGCATCTGCACCCCCGACCACCTGCACGAGGAGGCGACCCTTGCCGCGCTCGCCGCCGGCAAGCGGGTGCTGCTGGAGAAGCCGATGGCGCTCTCCACGGCCAGCTGCGACCGGATCATCGCCGGGTGTCCCGACCCGGACGCGCTGATGATCGGCCACGTGCTGCGGTTCGACCCGCGTGTGCGCCGGCTCCGGGAGGTCGTCCGCTCCGGCGACCTCGGCGACATCTGGCACGTCAAGGTCTGGCGCTGCACCTCGCAGGCGGTCGGCGTGGGCATCTGGGACCGCACCTCGGTGGCCTGGTTCCTCGGCATCCACGACGCCGACCTGGTCCGGTTCGTGACCGGCCGGGACGTCGAGGTCACCGGCGCCGTCGGCCGCAAGGTGCTCTCACCCAGTTACGACGTCGTGCACGCGACCATCCGCCTCGACGGCGGCGCGGTCGGCACGATGGAGAACAACTGGACGCTGCCGCACTCCCGGCCGTCGCGGGCCGACGCCGGGCTGCGGATCGTCGGCGAGCACGGCGTCCTGGAGATGGACCTCTCGCACAACGACCTCCTGTACGCCCGCCGCGACGGCGCGGCCAGCTTTATGGACACGTACTTCTGGCCCAGCCGCGAGGGTGGCGGCGCCTACAACCTGCGTACCGAACTCGAAGCGTTCGTCGACGCGGCCCTGACCGGCGGGCCGACCCCGGTCAGCGGCGCGGAGGGCCGGGCCGCGGTCGCCGTCGTCGAGGACATCGAGGCGGCCCTGCACGCCGACGCGGCGACCGCGCCGCCCGGACGCTGAGGCACCGGCGATGCTGCGGTACGCGCTCCGCCGCCTCGCGATCTCGGCGCTGGTCCTGTTCGGCGCGGCGACGGTGGTCTTCTTCGCGATGCGGCAGGTCGACGGCGACCCGGCGGTCAACCAGCTCGGACCGGACGCCGACCCGGCGGCGGTCGAGGCGCTGCGCCGCGAGTACGGGCTGGACGCCGCTCCGGTGGTGCAGTACGTCCGCTTCCTGCAACGGGCCGCGACCTTCGACTTCGGCGACTCCTTCCGGCTCAACGACGCCGCCACGAGCCTGGTCCTCACCCATTTGACCGCGACCGCCGCGCTGGCGGCGACCGCGTTCACCATCGCGATCGTCCTCGGGTTCGCCCTCGGGGCGCTGGCCGCGACCCGCCCGAACGGCATCGTCGACCGGGTCGTGTCCGTGCTGTCGATGCTGACCCAGTCCCTGCCCTCGTTCTGGGTCGGCATCATGCTGATCCTGGTCTTCTCCCGGTGGCTGCACCTGCTGCCCAGCTCCGGAGCGGGATCACCGGCGGCGATGGTCATGCCCGCGGTCACCCTGGCCCTGCCGCTGCTCAGCGTCGTCCTGCGGCTGGTCCGCTCCGGCCTGCTCGACGTGCTGCACGAGGACTACGTCGTCACCGCCCGCGCCAAGGGCCTGTCCGAGACCCGCGTCGTCGGCTGGCACGCCATGCGCAACATGCTGATCCCCGTCGTCACCGTCGCCGGACTGGAGTTCGGCAGCCTGCTCGGCGGCGCCGTGATCGTCGAGACGGTCTTCGCCTGGCCCGGTATCGGCCGGCTGATGACCGACGCCATCGCCGCCCGCGACTACTCCGTCGTGCAGGCCTGCGTGATCACCGTCGCCGCCGTCTTCATCGTCATCAACCTGGTCGTCGACCTGCTGTACGTCCGGCTGGACCCGCGCGTGCGCGAGAGCGTCTGAGGAGGGGAGCGACGTGACCGACCCCGTAACCGCGTCCGTGGCGCTCGGCACACCGGGCCCACCCGTCGAGGCCGACACCACGGGCGACGACGGCCGGCCCGCCGCCGTCCCCCGCCGGCCCCGCCGACGGCGGCTGCGCCTGTGGATCCCGCTCGGGGTGATCGCCGGCTACGTGGTGGCCGGCCTGATCGGGCCGGTCCTCGCCCGCTACGACCCGATCGCCACCTCCGTCACCGACCGGCTGCGACCCCCGGGCAGCCGGCTGGCCGACGGCAGCCTGGCCCTGCTCGGCACCGACCAGGTCGGCCGTGACCTGCTGCCCCAGATCATGCAGGGCGCCCGGGTCTCGATCCTGGTCGGCGCGGCCACCCTGCTGCTCGCCGGCGTCGTGGGCGCCGCGATCGGCATCCTCTGCGGCTACCTCGGCGGCGTCGTCGACGCGGTCCTGATGCGGCTTGCCGACATCCAGCTCGCCTTCCCGTCGATCCTGCTCGCCGTCTTCGTCGCGGCCGTCCTCGGCTCCAGCGTCACCAACGTCGTCCTCACCCTGTCCATCACCACCTGGCCGATCTTCGCCCGGGTCGCCCGGGCACAGACCCTGGCCACGAAGTCACGGGACTTCGCCAACGCGGCACGGACCCTTGGCGCCGGCTCCTGGCACATCGTCCGGCACTGCGTCCTCCCGGCGGTCGCCAGCCCGCTGATGGTCATCGCCACCGTCCAGCTCGGCTTCGTCATCGTCGCCGAGGCGTCGTTGAGCTTCCTGTCGCTCGGCATCCCGCCCGGCACCCCGAGCTGGGGCACCACCATCGCCAACGGCCGCGACTACCTGGCCAGCGCCTGGTGGATCGCCACCATCCCCGGGCTGGTCCTGGCCCTGTTCGTCGTCTGCGTCGGCGTCCTCGGCGACGAGCTGCGGGACCGCTCCGACCCGAACCTCTCCACCCGGTAACCGTCAGTGAAATGGGATGACATGAGATCTCTGACCACCCGCCTCGGTGCGCTGGCCCTCGTCGGTGTACTCGGACTGACCGCCTGCTCCTTCGACTCCGACAGCACCACCGGCACCGGCGACGGCGCCGGCACCCTCCGGGTGGCGAACCCCACCCCGGTGGTGTCGCTGAACCCGTTCGCGGCGAACTCCGCCGACCAGCCCACCCTCACCGTCGTCCAGGAGGTCTTCGAAACCCTCGTGGTCCGCGACAACGGCGAGATCGCCCCGAACCTCGCCGAGAGCTGGACCAACCCGGACCCGCTGACCTGGCAGTTCGCGCTGCGCGACGACGTCACGTTCGCCGACGGCACCCCGCTGACCAGCGCCGACGCCAAGGCGTCCCTGCAGGCGCTGATCGACGGCAAAGGGCCCCTGGCGGGCCTGTGGGCCACCGTCGAGGAGATCGGCACCCCCGACGAGCACACCCTGACGATCCGTACCAGCAGCGCGCTCGGCACCGTGCTGAGCAACCTCACCCTGCTCTGGATCGCCCCGGCCGCCAAGATCACCGACAGCGCGTTCTTCGACGCCCCGTACGGCACCGGGCCGTTCAAGGTCTCCTCGTTCACCGCCGGGCAGAGCGTCGAACTGGTCCGCAACGACGCCTACCGGGGCGACCAGCCGAAGCTCGCCACCATCTCCTACCGCTACATCCCCGAGGTCTCCGGCCGGGTCACCGCCCTGACCAACAACGAGATCGACGTGACCTGGGGACTGCCGCCGGACCAGCTGACCGGCCTGCGCGGCAACGACGCCCTGACCGTCCAGTCGTTCCCCACCTACGCGAACTACTACATCTGGTTCAACAGCTCCCGTGAGCCGTTCACCGACGCCCGGGTCCGGCGGGCGATGTGGCACGCCGTCGACTTCGCCACGATCAGCGGCTCCCTGTTCGACCAGGCCGGCACCCCGGCCACCGGCCCGCTGCCGGAGGCCATCTTCGGCGCGGCCGCCCAGAACCCGTACCCCTACGACCCCGCCAAGGCCAAGCAACTGCTCACCGAGGCCGGCTACCCGAACGGGTTCACCACCTCGATGATGTGGAGCACCGGCTGCTGCACCAACGGCAACTCGTTCGCCGACGCGATGATCAGCGACTGGGCCAAGGTCGGCATCGTGGTCAAGCCCGAGGAACTGGAACGGGCCACCTGGCTGGACAAGCTGCTCAAGCTCGACTGGAACAGCACGATGACCACCGGCAGCACGATCACCGGTGACGCCGACTTCACCCTCGCCCGGCTCTACCTGTCGACCGCCAAGCGCAACGGCTACACCAACCCCGCGCTCGACGAGATCCTGCTGGCCGCCCGCGCCGAACTCGACCAGGACAAGCGGGCCGACCTGTACGCCCAGGCCGGCAAGATCGTCTGGGACGACGCGGTCGGCATCTTCCCGCTCGACCTCAGCGGCAACGTCGTGCTCCGCACGGGCGTCAACGGATTCACCCCCACCCCGAACGACCTGCCGAGCTTCGCCGGCGTCTCGCTGAGCTGAGCCGTACCGCGCGCCGGCCGGCACCGCACCGCCCGCCGGCCGGCGCCACCACCGCCCCACCCGACCCGGACCCGGAGGACCCGATGGTCGCACCACCGCCCACCCGCCAGCCACTGCTGGCCGTCGACGACCTCGTCGTGTCCTTCGACGGCCCGCTCGGCACCTACCGGGCGCTCGACGGCGTCTCGTTCCACGTCGACGCGGGCGAGACGCTGGCCATCCTCGGCGAGTCCGGGTCCGGCAAGTCGGTCACCGTCCGCACCGTCATGGCGCTGCTGCCCCGACACAGCGCCCACGTCGAACGCGGCACCATCCGCTACGCCGGCGAGGAGATCTCCGCCAAACCGGTCCGCCGGACCCGGGAACTGTCCGCCACCGAGATCGCCATGGTCTTCCAGGACTCGCTGACCGCCCTCAACCCCGTCGTCCGGGTCGGCCAGCAGATCGCCGAACTGTTCCGGGTCCGGCAACGCCTCCCGCGCCGCGAGGCGTGGCGCCGGGCCGTCGCCGGTCTCGACCGCGTCGGCATCCCCCACGCCGCCCGCCGCGCCCACGACTACCCCCACCAGTTCTCCGGCGGAATGCGGCAACGCGTCGTGATCGCCATGGCCCTCGCCCTCCAGCCCCGGCTGCTCATCGCCGACGAACCGACCACCGCGCTCGACGTGACCGTCCAGGCGCAGATCATGGACCTGCTGCGGGACCTGCGCGAGGCCGACGGCATGGCGATGATCCTCATCACCCACGACCTCGGCGTCGTCGCCGACGTCGCCGACCGGGTCGCCGTCATGTACGCCGGCACCGTCGTGGAGTCCGGCCCGCTCCGGCAGGTCTACGACGCCCCGGCCCACCCCTACACCCGGGGACTGATGAACTCCATCCCCGCGCCGGACCGGCCCGGCACCCGGCTCACCCCGATCGAGGGCATGCCGCCGTCCCCACTGCACCCACCGACCGGCTGCCCGTTCCACCCCCGCTGCCCCGTCGCCCGCCCGAACTGCCGCACCGACCGGCCGACCCTGCGGATCGTCGCCGCCGGCCACCAGGCGGCATGCCACTACGCGCAGGAGGTGATGACCGGTGTCGACAGCCACGGCGCGGCTTGAGGTCAGGCAACTACGGGTCAGCTACCCCGCCGGCGGCGGCCCCTTCCACCGGGGGCCGGACATCCACGCCGTCGACCGGCTCAGCCTCACCGTCACCCCCGGCCGCACCCTCGGCCTCGTCGGCGAGTCCGGCTGCGGCAAGTCGACCCTGGCCCGCACCATCGTCGGCCTGCGCCGCCCCGCCGGCGGCGAGATCTGGTACGACGGCCGGCGCGTCGACCACGCCGACCCGGCGACCCGCCGCCGGCTCACCGCCGAGATCCAGATGGTGTACCAGGACCCGTACTCGTCGCTGAACCCGCGCAAGAAGGTGTCGTTCATCGTCACCGAGGGCTGGCGGGTGCACCGCGACCGGGTACCCCGCCACGAGTGGGCCGACCGCACCGCCGACCTGCTCGCCCGCGTCGGCCTGGCCGCCGAACTCGCCGACCGTTACCCGCACCAACTCTCCGGCGGCCAACGCCAGCGGGTCGGCATCGCCCGCGCCCTGGCCCTCTCGCCGCGGATCGTCGTCTGCGACGAACCGGTCAGCGCCCTGGACGTGTCGGTCCAGGCACAGACCCTGAACCTCCTCGCCGACCTGCGCGAGGACCTCGGCCTGGGCTACCTGTTCATCGCCCACGACCTGTCCGTCGTCCGGCACATCAGCGACGACCTCGCCGTGATGTACCTCGGCCGGATCGTCGAGACCGGACCCGCCGCCGCCGTCTACGACAACCCCGCCCACCCCTACACCCAGGCGCTGATCTCGGCGGCCCCGGTGCCCCGGCCGTGGGCGGTACCGCCCCGCGAGCGCATCGTGCTCACCGGCGAGGTGCCCTCACCCGCCTCCCCGCCGTCCGGCTGCCGGTTCCGTACCCGGTGCCGGCTCGCCCAGCCCCGCTGCGCCGAGATCGAACCGGAACTGCGGACGGTCGCCGGCCGCGAGGTCGCCTGCCACTACGCCGAGACCAGCCTGACCGGCGGCGCCACCCTCGACCCGGCGGTGCGGTAGTGGACGCCGACACCGTACGGGTCGGGGTCGACCTCGGCCAGGGCGGCTGCCGCGCCCTCGCCACCCACGGCCCCCGCACCGGCCGCGCCGACACCGCCGGCTTCTGGGGCGCCGACCCCGACACCCTGGTCGTCGAGGCGGTCCGGGCCGCCCTGGCCGACCTCGGACCCCGCCCGGACGTCCCGGTGCACGTCGGCGTCGGGATGACCGGCCTCAACGGGCAACCACCGGCCGTGGACCGGATCCGGGCCGGACTCCGCGACCTCGTCCGGCACGGGACGCTCCGGGTCGCCGACGACAGCGTCACCGCGTACCTCGGCGCGCTCGGCCCCGTCCCCGGCGCCGTCGTCGCCGCCGGCACCGGCGTCGTCGTCCTCGCCCTCGGTGCCACCGTCGCCCGCGCCGACGGCTGGGGCGCCGCCCTCGGCGACCGCGGCTCCGGACACTGGATCGGCCGCGCCGCGATCCGGCTGGCCCTGCGGGACCACGACCACGGCCGGCCCGGCCCGCTGCTCGACGCGGTCACCGCGGCCTTCGGCCCGGTCGAGGCGCTCCCGGCCCGCTGGCGCGACCAGCCACCGACCCCGGAACACGTCGCCGGCCTCACCACCACCGTCGCCGACCTGGCCCGCGCCGGCCACGACGGCGCCCGCCGGATCTGGGACCGCGCCGGCCGGCTCCTCGCCGAGTCGGTGACCGCCGCCGTCCGGCGCAGCGGACCGGTCGGGGCCGAGGTGCCCGTCGCCGGCACCGGCGGCCTGTTCACCGCCACCGACCTGCTGCTGCCCCCGTTCACCGCCGCGCTGCGCGCCGGACTGCCGCAGGCCCGACCGGTACCGGCCGCCGGTGACCCGCTCACCGGCGCCCTGGCCCTGTCCGACGGCCGCACCACCCCGACCCCCCTCGCCGCACTCACCGTTCACGTCGACCTCGCCGCAGGGGTCGACATCGCAGAAGAGGTAGAGAACAGATGAACGTGGCCGATGCCATCCGGGGACGGCTGGTCGTCTCGTGCCAGGCCCAGGACAGCGACAGCCCCTTCGTGGACACCGCGCACATGATGGCGATGGCGTCGGCGGTCGTCCTCGGCGGCGCCGCCGGCCTGCGCGGTCAGGGCATCGCCCACGTCCGCGGCATGGCCGGCCTCGGCGTACCGGTCATCGGTCTGATCAAGCGCGACACCCCCGGCAGCGACGTCTACATCACCCCGACCGTCGCGGACGTGACCGCGCTGGCCCAGGCCGGCGCGCAGATCGTCGCCGCCGACGGCACCGCCCGGCCCCGGCCCGGCGGGGAGAAACTCGCCGACCTCGTCTCCGCCGCCCACGCCGCCGGCGCCCTGTTCATGGCCGACGTGGACAGTCTCGACGCCGCCCTGGCCGCCGTCGACGCCGGAGCCGACCTGGTCGGGACGACCCTGTCCGGCTACACCGGCGGCCCTGTTCCGGAAGGGCCGGACATCGCCCTGGTCGGAACCCTGGCCCGGCGTTGTCCGGTGCCGGTGATCGCCGAGGGGCGGTACCGTACCCGTGCCCAGGTATCGGCGGCATTCGTCGAGGGCGCGTGGGCGGTCGTCGTCGGCACCGCCATCTCCGACCCGGTCAACGCCACGCGCTGGTTCGCGCAGGCCTGCCCACACCCCACAGTGGAGCCGTCATGACCACCAAGATCAGCCATGTCCGCGCGGAACTGCGTCACCGCGTCTCCGCCCTGGCACCGCACGCGGCGTTGCCCCGCGAACGCGACCTCGCCGAGGAACTCGGCGTCAGCCGGACCACGCTGCGCCAGGCGCTGCGCGAACTGCTCGACACCGGCGTGATCTACACCATCCGCGGCCAGGGCACCTTCGTCTCCGACACCCGCATCGCCAAGGACACCAGCCTCAGCGGCTTCAGCGAGGACATGCGGGCCCGCGGGCTCATCCCGAGCAGCAAGACGATCACCACCGACGCGGTCGTCGCCCGCGACGCCGTCGCCACCGAACTCGGCCTGCCCGAAGGATCGCTGCTCTACCGGATCGAACGGCTGCGACTCGCCGACGGCGCCCCGATGTGCCTCGAAGAGGTCCACCTCCCCGCCGACCTCTTTCCCGGACTGCTGGTCGAGGACCTCGGCGGCGGCCTCTACGAGACCATGAAGGACCGCTACAACATCCAGGTCACCGTCGCCCAGCAGATGATCGCCGCCGTCGTACCCACCAGCCGGCAGTGCGACCTGCTGGAGATCCCGGCCGCCGCCGCGCTGCTCGAGGTACGCCGCCTCGGCTACGACGGACGCGGCCGGGCGATCGAACGCGCCGTCTCCTACTACCGCGGCGACCGCTACCACTTCTCACTGACCGCACGACGAGGCGAGGACGACTGATGGGCACGGGTACGACAACCGCCGAGGAGTTCACCGACGTCCTGGTCGTCGGCGGGGGAGTGGGCGGAATCGCCGCCGCCGTCGCCGCCTGCGAGGGCGGCGCCCGCGTCGTCGTCATCGAGCCGTACGAGTGGATCGGCGGGCAGCTCACCTCCCAGGCGGTGCCACCGGACGAGCACCGCTTCATCGAGAGCCACGGCTCGACCCGCGCCTACCGCCGCTTCCGGCAGGGTGTCCGCGACCACTACCGCGCCTGGTACCCCCTGGCCGACCCCACCGACCTGCTCAACCCCGGCAACGGCTGGGTCAGCCCGCTGTGCCACGAACCCCGGGCGGCGCTGGCCGTGCTCCGGGCGATGACCGCCCCCTGGCGCGCGTCCGGACGGCTGACCGTCCACACCCGGGCGCGGCTCGAACGCGCCCACACCGACGGCGACACGGTCACCGGCGTCGCCGTACGGCTGGCCGACGGCACCGTCCGCCACATCGGCGCCCGGCTGGTGCTGGAGGCCAGCGAGACCGGCGACCTGCTGGCTCTGGCCGGCATCGAACACCGCACCGGTACCGAGTCACAGGCGCAGACCGGCGAGCCGAGCGCGCCCCGCGAGGCGGCGCCGCTGAACATGCAGGCCGCCACCGTCTGCTTCGCGCTCGACCACGTCGACGGCGACCACACCGTCGACCGGCCGGCCGACTACGCCCACTGGCGGACCATGTCCGCACCGGGCTGGCCCGGCCGACTCTTCAGCTGGACGTACCCCGACCCGCGCACCGGCGAGCCGATCACCGGCCGGTTCACCCCCAACCCGTCGGCGACGGCCACCACCTCCATGGAGGAGGCGCTGCTCGCCCCGGAACTGTGGACCTACCGGCGGATCCTGGACCGGCAGGCGTTCCGGCCCGGCCTGCTGACCAGCGACGTCACGATCGTCAACTGGCCGATGACCGACTACCTCGACGGACCGCTGTTCGGCGTCCCCGACGCCGAGCGGCACCTGCGCCGGGCCAAGGAGTTCAGCCAGGCGTTCCTGTACTGGCTGCAGACCGAGGCACCCCGGCCCGACGGCGGCACCGGCTATCCCGGACTGCGGCTGCGACCCGACGTCACCGGCACCGTCGACGGCTTCGCCCAGGCCCCGTACATCCGTGAAGCCCGCCGGCTGGAGGCGGTGACGACCCCGACCGAGCAGGACCTGTCCGTCGCCGTCCGGGGAGACGCCGGGGCGGTGCGGTACCACGACTCCGTCGGCACCGGCCACTACCGGATCGACCTGCACCCGACCACCGGCGGCGACGGCTACCTCGACGTGGCGGCGCACCCGTTCGAGATCCCGCTCGGCGCGCTGCTGCCCAGACGGGTCACGAACGTGGTCGCGGCCGGCAAGACGATCGGGACGACCCACATCACCAACGGCTGCTACCGGGTGCATCCGGCCGAGTGGTCGATCGGCGAGGCGGCGGGCGCGCTCGCCGCGTACTGCCTGGACCGCCAGACCTCGCCGCACGGCGTGCGGGACACCGCGAAGCTGCTGGAGGACTTCCAGGCCGAACTGGACCGGCGCGGCGTCGACCGGCACTGGCCGGCCGGCGTGACCGTTCCCCCGCAGCGCTGACCTCGCGGTGCGGCGGCGCATCGCCGGGTGCCGGCTCGCGCCCGAGGCGGACGAACGCCGGGACGTGACGGCGAGGTCGATCCGGCGTCGCGCGGACCGGTAGCCGAGGCGCGGGTGTTTGCCCGCCGGGCGGCCCGGATACTCGTCGCGCATGTTCGACGGCTTCGAGGACGAACGGATCGACGTCGGGGAGGTGGACCTCCGGGTCCGGCACGCCGGGCAAGGACCACCGGTTCTCCTGATCCACGGGCACCCGCGTACCGGATCGACGTGGCATCGGGTCGCGCCGCCGCTGGTGGATCGCGGGTTCACCGTCGTCTGTCCCGACATGCGCGGCTACGGGCAGTCCGGCACGGCGACGGTGCTCGCGGACCACTCCCAGCAGTCCAAGCGGGTGGTCGCGGCGGACATGGTGCGGCTGATGGAGGAGTTGGGCCATCCGACGTTCGCTGTGGTCGGGCACGACCGCGGATCGTATGTGGCGTTACGCCTGGCGCTGGATCACCCCGACGCGGTCGGTCACCTGGTCGTCATCGACGGTGTACCCATCAGTGAGGCCCTGGCCAGGTGTGACGCGACGTTCGCCCATGACTGGTACCACTGGTTCTTCTTCGCCCAGCCCGACAAGCCGGAGCGGGCCATCACCGTCGACCCCGATGCCTGGTACGCCGGCCAGGCGCGGCCGGAGAGCATGGGCGCCGAGAACTACCAGGAGTTCCGGGATGCCATCCATGACCCGGCCACCGTACGGGCGATGCTGGAGGACTACCGGGCTGGCCTCGGCGTTGACCGGGCGCACGAGGAGGCCGACCGGCGTGCCGGTCGCACCGTTCGCTGCCCGACGCTGGTGCTGTGGTCGACCCGGGACGACCTGGAAGACCTCTACGGTGATCCGCTGGCCGTCTGGCGCCCGTGGGCCGACGATCTGCGCGGTCACCCGGTCGAGGCCGGACACCACGTCGCCGAGGAGAACCCCGACGATCTGGTGGCGGCGGTGCACCGGTTCCTCTCGTGACGGTACCGCCCGTCCGCAGCCATAGTGTGGCGTCGTGCCTCTGGTCCGGCGTCTCGTACCCGGAGGCGGTAGCCGTGCGGGGAACGCGACGTGCGCCGGGGTCCCACCAGACGAGTCACCATCAGCTCCGTGCTCCGTTGATCAGTCAGCGGTAGGTGTGCCTCGGGCCGGTCCCGCCGCCGTTCAACACCGTGGCCGGGGAAGGCGGAGCGCAGAGATGTTGACCATGTCGGTCGTGGCCGGGCTGCTCGTCCAGGCAGCCACCGTGCTCTGGGTGCACCTGGCCATCGGCGGTGAGTGGGTACGCCGACCGGGAGCCCTGATGCTGCTGGTCGCGGTGGTCTTCCACGGGGTTACCGAGGTGATGCAGTGGCTGTGGCCGGGCCGGAACTTCTTCCGCGCCTACCTGGATCAGGCTGCCGTCGATGCCTGGACACTGCTCGTCTCGGTGGCGATCGCCGCCTATGGCGCGGTCTACGGTGCGCTCGTCGGCTGGAGTCGGCGGCGCGGGCCGGCGGGACCGGTCGACCGGGGCGCGGGACTGCACCGGCTCCGGATGCGGTGGCTGCTCGTGCTGGTGGTGCCGTTGCTCGCGGCGACGTGGCAGGGGCGGGGGGCGCTGCAACCACTCGCCCCGGCCCGGGCGGACGAGGTGATCCCGGAACGCGAGGGGATCCTGGTGGACCTGGCAGGGCAGTTCCTGGTCCCCTTGATCGCGTTGGCCGGAGCGGTGGTGGTGATCCGTTACGGCATGCGGTGGCTGCTGCCCGTACTCCTGGTGGAGAGCCTGGCCCTGGTCGTGGCCGGCACCCGAGCGATGATCGTCTTCGCCGGGGTGCTCACCGTCGTGGGCGCGGCGATGCACGGGGTGCGGCCGTCGCGGCGGCAGATCGCCATGATCGTGGTGGTGCTGACGGCGGCCACCGCGCTGATCTCGTCGACCCGGGCGGTCGCCGGCCGGGAGGTGTTCCACGCGGGGGAGGGCAGCGGCGGGCGGCTGACGGCCCTGGTCGAGGGTGCCGGGCGGATGCACACCGGCGAGAGCCGGCAGGCGATCCTGGACGACGTCGTGTACCGCTTCGACGGCAACACCTTCGCGGCCATCGTCTACCAGGGGCTGCGCGGCAGCGGCGAGCCGATCGGCCTGGCGACGGTGGGAAACAACCTGACCATGCTCGCACCGAGCCTGCTCGTGCCGGACAAGGTGGCCAGCCGCACCCTCGAGTCCCGCAGCGAGGAGGCCTACATCGCGCGGGCCTTCGGGCTGTCCCAGCGCGTCGACTGGTTGCCCACCATCCTCGGGACGGCGGTCGCCTACTACGGCGCGGTCGGGCTGATCGTGATCGCGGTGCTCCTCGCCATGGCCGTGGCCGGGGTGGAGGCGGCGCTGCTGCGGGTTGTCACCACCCTGCGGGCGGTGTGCGTGTTCGGGTTGGCGCAGTGCGCCCTGCTGTACGGGTCGGGCCCGCAGACCGTCATCACGACCCTGCGGGTGGTCGTGGCCCTCGCTGCCCTGATGTGGGTCGTGGAACGGCTCCGACGCCGGCACGCGCCGGTGCGCGAGCGGTCCGGAGGCACCCTGACCCGGCCCGGTGCCGCGGCACGGGTCCCGGGGGCACCTCAGCCCGTGTGACGCCGCCCGGCAGTGGCCCCGGCAGCCTGACCGCCGCACACCCACCCGCGGCGATTCGTGGCCACCATTCACCGGACGCGCCCCCGAAGACCTGCCCGCGTCGCGTACACGAGGCATGTGCGCTGCCGTCGATTTCGCGGGTGACCGGGTGACGCTTCCTGGGCGTGCCATCGACATGTGCGCCGCAACGCTGGCGGCGTACCTTTCGAGGACGGACGACTCGCCTGCGTGATCCTGCCACGACCACGGCCAACCCCGTGGCATCTCGCCGCGTCCAGATTCTCCCCGCGCTTGCCGGGATGGTGGCCGCCGCCGTGTCGATCGGGTTGATCGCTGCCGAACCGACTCCCCGTACCGCCCAGGCTGATCCGGGCGGCCAGCTGGCGACGCCGTTTGCTTCCGACTCGGCAGGGAACCCGTGCCGGGCCGGAGGCAAGGAGACGTGATGATCGAGGTCCACCGCACCATACGCACCTCTTCCGAGAGGGTCTTCGCGGTGCTCGCGGATGGTTGGAGCTACGCCAGTTGGGTTGTCGGTGCCGCCCACATCCGGGCCGTCGACGCCGGCTGGCCCGCAGTGGGCGCCCAAGTGCACCACCGGCTGGGCCCCTGGCCACTGCAGGTCAACGATCGGACCGTCGTACGCGAGATGGAACCGAACCGGATACTCGAACTCGAAGCGCACGCCGGGCCACTCGGCATCGCCCGTGTCCGCCTGACCCTGGAGCGTGTCTCGGACACCACCACTTGCGTACGGATGGGCTGGATGGCGGTCTCCGGAGCCGCCCGGTTCCTCCCGAAAGCCCTCATGTCACTGCTGCTGCGCCCCCGTAACGCGGAGACCCTGCACCGCGTGGAAGACCTGGCCGTACACCGGGAATTCACGCAGTCCCACGACCTCGGAGCCGCTGCTGGCACCCACCGGGATCACCCGCCAGTGGGGAGCCGGCAGCCGATCGCGGGGCGTGGCGAGCGTAGGCGTTGATCCTGCCGCAGTGCCTGCAGGCCCCACAGGGAGGCACAGGCACTCGGGACGCGGCCGAGATCGCCCATGTCGGCCGTCCCGGACGCCTCGTGTTCTGCCGGTCGGCCGCAGCAGCCGGCAGCCGTCCGCGTCGGGCCGGCAACTCGGTTCCGACGGCCCGGTAGGACGTCACGGCTCGGGAGCCGCGAGGCGCCCGCAGTGGCCTGCCTCGCCAGTGAGGTCAGCGAGTATGCCGCGCCGTGGTGTTTGTGGGTCAACGCGGCTGCCATCCGATCGGCCTCCGGCGGGGACCGATCGTGACTCCTGGGCACGATAACCCCACCCTGTTGCACTATGTTGGCAACAACCACAGATTCGCATCAAGGGGTGAAGGAGTTCTGATGGCGGTCTACAACCTGCCCGACATGCCGTACGACTACGGTGCCTTGGAGCCGGCGATGTCCGGGCAGATCCTGGAGCTGCACCACAGCAAGCACCACGCCGCGTACGTCAAGGGCGCCAACGATGGTCTGGAGCAGCTCGCCGAGGCCCGCGCCAAGGGGGACTTCAGCACGGTGGTGGGTCTGGAGAAGACCTTCGCGTTCAACCTGTCGGGGCACGTCCTGCACACGATCTTCTGGGGCAACCTGTCCCCGGAGGGCGGCGACCGTCCGGACGGCGAGTTGGCGGCGGCGATCGACGAGCACTTCGGCTCGTTCGACGCGTTCGCCGGGCAGCTGTCAGCGGCGACCAAGAGCGTGCAGGGCTCCGGCTGGGGTGTGCTGGCCTGGGAGCCGCTCGGGCAGCGGCTGATCGTGGAGCAGGTGTACGACCACCACGGCAACGTGGGGCAGGGCGCCACCCCGCTGCTGGTCTTCGACGCCTGGGAGCATGCCTACTACCTGCAGTACAAGAACGTCCGGCCGGACTACGTCGACCGGCTATGGAACCTGGTCAACTGGTCGGACGTGATCGCCCGGTTCGACGCCGCCCGCGCCGCCACGCCGAAGGTCTGAGTGGCGTGACCGGCCCCACCCCTGCCACGGCGGAGCTGGTGCAACGCGCCGCCGGGGTCATCGCCGCCACACACCGCGGTGATCTCGCCGACGCCGAGGAACTGCTCGCCGCGTTCAGCTCCGAGCAGGCGAAGACCCTCGGCTTCTACCTGCTGGCCGACCTCACCCTCGGACTGCTCCGGACGCACAGCGGCCAGTCCCTGGACGACCTCGTCCGGGAACTGTCGCTGCTCGTGGCCGCCACCGCCGGACAGCCCGACACCTGACCGGCAGGTGATCATCCGGCTCGGGGTAGCCGACACCCGCCGCTACTCCGACCGGACCGCGCCGGGCGAACCCGGGAAGGGTCCGCCCGGCGCGGGGAGGTCAGCGGTTGCGGACCTCGGCGGCGGCAGCGACCAGGCGCCGCAGGGACGCCTCGACCTCGGGGTAGGCGCGGGTCTTCAGGCCGCAGTCCGGGTTGACCCACAGCCGCCGGGCCGGCACGGCCGCGACGGCCCGGCGCAGCGCCTCGACCACCTCGTCGAGGGAGGGCACCCGGGGGGAGTGGATGTCCCACACGCCGGGGCCGACGCCCCGCCGGTACCCGATCGCGGCGAGGTCGTCGAGG
Organism: Micromonospora rosaria; assembly: GCF_001567585.1. GTDB lineage: Bacteria > Actinomycetota > Actinomycetes > Mycobacteriales > Micromonosporaceae > Micromonospora > Micromonospora rosaria. Next base: position 28,594 of record NZ_LRQV01000003.1, on the reverse strand, counting down.
ACCTCCATCTTGGAGCGGGACGCCTCGATGCTCGTGACGTCGGCGTCGAGGGCGTCGATGGCGTTGATCACGTCGCCGAACTCGGAGTAGCACAGGTGGGTGTGGATCTGGGTGTCGTCGGCCACGCCGGCGGTGGCCAGGCGGAACGCGCCCACCGCCCAGTCCAGGTACGCCGGGTGGTCGGCGGCCCGCAGCGGCAGGGTCTCCCGTAGCGCCGGCTCGTCGACCTGGATGACCCGGATCCCGGCGGCCTCCAGGTCGCGGCACTCGTCGCGCAGGGCGAGCGCGACCTGGTCGGCGGTGTCCGCGAGAGGCTGGTCGTCGCGGACGAACGACCAGGCGAGGATCGTGACCGGGCCGGTGAGCATGCCCTTGACCGGCTTGCCGGTCAGCGACTGGGCGTAGCTGGACCACTCGACCGTCATGGGCGCCGGGCGGGCCACGTCCCCGTAGATGACCGGCGGGCGGACGCAGCGGGAGCCGTAGGACTGCACCCAGCCGTGCTCGGTCGCGGCGAACCCGTCGAGCTGCTCGCCGAAGTACTGGACCATGTCGTTGCGTTCCGGTTCGCCGTGCACGAGCACGTCCAGGCCGAGCTGCTCCTGCAACCGGACGACGTGCTCGACCTCGGCGCGCATCCGCGCCGTGTAGCCGGCGTCGTCGAGGGTGCCGGCCCGGTGCGCGGCCCGGGCCCGGCGCAGCTCGCCGGTCTGCGGGAACGAGCCGATCGTGGTGGTGGGCAGCTCCGGCAACCGCAGCCGTTCCTGCTGGCGGGCGGCCCGCTCACCGTAGCCGCCGCGCTGCCGGTCGGCGGGGCCGAGCGCGGCGAGCCGGGCCCGGACGTCGTCGTTGCGCCACGCCGCCGGGGCGGGAGGCAGCGGCGCGGGCAGGTGCGCGGTGCCGTCGCGCAGCGCCCGCCCGAGCAGGACGACCTCGTCCACCTTCTGCCGGGCGAACGCGAGCCGCTCGTACAGGCGCGCGTCGAGGCGGGTCTCGACGGACAGGTCGACCGGCACGTGCAGCAGCGAGCAGGACGTGGACACCGCGAAGTGGTCGGCCAGCCCGGCGACCGTCGCCCCGGCCGTGACGGCGGCGCGCAGGTCGGTCCGCCAGATGTTGTGACCGTCGACCAGCCCGGCGACGACGGTCGTGCCGCGCAGCGGACCGGCGGCGGCGAGGCGCTCGAGGTTGCCCGGCCCGGCGACCAGGTCCAGGCCGATCGCCTCGACCGGGGTGGCCAGCAGCGCCGGCAGCGCGTCCCCGAGGTCACCGAAGTAGGTGGCGACGAAGATCCGGGGCCGGTGCGTGGCCTCACCGAGCCGGGTGTAGGCCCGCCGCAGGGCGTCGATCTCGGCCGGGCTGCGGTCGGCGACGTAGCCGGGTTCGTCGAGCTGCACCCAGGCCACACCCGCCTCGGCCAGCGAGGCGAGGATCCCGACATACGTGTCGACCAGGTCGTCGAGGCGGGCGAACGGTTCGTCGCCCTTGGCCAGCAGCAGGAACGTGGCCGGCCCGACCAGCACCGGCCGGGTGGTGACGCCCAGGTCCCGGGCCTCGCCGTACTCGCGCAGCGCCTTGGCCGGGTTCGGGGCGAAGACGGTGTCCGGGCCGATCTCCGGTACCAGGTAGTGGTAGTTGGTGGCGAACCACTTCGTCAGCTCCAACGCCGGCTCGGCGTCGACACCCCGGGCCATGGCGAAGTAGGTGTCCAGCTCGGAGAGGCCGAGCCGGGCGAAGCGGTGCGGGATCGCGCCGACGGCGACGGCGGTGTCGAGCATGTGGTCGTAGTAGGAGAAGGTGTTCGACGGGATCGCGTCGAGGCGGGCGTTGCGCAGCGTCCGCCAGACCTCGGCGCGCAGGGTGGCGCCGGTGCGCTCCAGGACGGTGGCGTCGATGGCGCCGGCCCAGTAGGCCTCGACGGCCTTCTTCAGCTCGCGGTTGGCGCCGATGCGCGGGTACCCGAGCACGGTGCTCTGACCGAATGCGGTGCTCACAGGTGGTCCTTCCCTCGAGGTGCCCGGCGGGCACGGGAGGGGGAAGGCGGGGTGCGGCGAGGCACCGGCTTCCGCCCTGGCCCTCCCGAGGGACCGCCGGCGGCGCACACCGGCGGTGTGCGCAGCGCTGGCAGGTCTTCGGACTCGTGGGCGTGACACCTGGTCGCCTACTGGCCGTCGCTTCCCAGACCTCGCGGTCCAGTGCTCTGGTGACGGCGGTCGTTCCCACTCACCGCTGCGGGGCAGTCCCGGTCTCGCACCGGGTTCCCTCTTACGACGCCCCACCCTCACGGATCGGGCGAACCAGCTCCGCCCGCCATCCTACGGCCCGGTCGGCGACGGCCGGGTTCGGCCCTGTCCCGGTGAACCGGTGGCGGTGCGCGGTGCGTGCGGACGGCGATCGGCGATCGGCACGCCAGCTGTCGGTGCCAGGGTCAGTCCTGACCAGGGATGCCCTCCACGTAAGGTCCTTTGTGGAAGGCTACCGGACCGGTTCGATGACGGGACGGTTCGCCTGCGGTGCGACCCGATCGGGCAGCAGGGGTGCTCGAACGTCGCCAGGATGCAGCGGACCGTTGCACCCTGCCGGTGCCACCCCGCCGCCGGGGGGTGCTGCCGTACTCGAACATCCCCGCCCGGATCGCCGGAGCCGTCGGCACCGCCGGCGGGAAGGAACGGGGAGTCGGCTTGCGTCGATGACGACAATGGCGATATGGGTGAACTCAGCAGACGTGTACCCGGATTGACGGCCGGTTCGCGTCGTTGTTCCTGTCGGTAGACCTCATCCCCAGATCGGAGATCGCGGGACTCCCCATGGAATCATCGGACATCCTGGCATTGGTGGCGATCGTGACGGCGTTGCTGTCCGCGGTCTACAGTTATCGCCTGTCGAGGAAAGCGCACCGCGTCGCCACCTACTACGGCGTCATCGGCCTCTTCCGGGAGCTCGACAAGACCTTCATCGAGTATCCCGACGTCCGGCCGTACTTCTACGACGGGAAGCCGGTCGACGTCGACGGCCCGACCGCGTACCGGATCCGCGCGGTGGCGGAACTGGTCCTGGACACCTTCGAATGGATCTGGCACCGGCAGAAGGACCTGGACACGAACGGCGAGGACGGCTGGCGGGCGTACATCGTGGACATGTTCTCGTCCAGCCCGGCGCTCCAGCAGCACTACGCCGGCTCCACGTCCTGGTATCCCGGGATCACCCGTCTGATCGCCGACCGGGCGGTCGTCCTCCACGCCGGCACCGCCGGTCCGGGCGGCGGGGGCACCGTGGAGCGGCGCGGACCGGGTCGTGGTGACGGCACCGCCGACGACGTACCCCACCAGGAGCGCGGCGCGTAGCCGAGGGTTCTCACCCCGCGACCGGGCCTCCGGCGGTGGCGGCCTCGCGGCGGGCGGGGCTCAGTGCAGCAGCGCCTTCTGGACCTTCCCCATGGCGTTGCGGGGCAACTCCGCGACGAAGCGGACCTCCCGGGGACGTTTGTGGGCCGACAGGGTCCGGGCCACGAAGTCGATCAGGTCGGCGGCGTCGACGGTCTCTGCCACCACGTACGCGGTGATCTGCTGACCGAGGTCGTCGTGCGGGGTGCCGACCACCGCCGCCTCCCGGACCGCCGGGTGCGCGAGCAGGGCGTTCTCCACCTCCCCGGCACCGACGCGGTACCCGCCGCTCTTGATCAGGTCGGTGGAGCGGCGCCCGGCGATGCGGTGCCAGCCGTCCGGTCCGACCGCCGCGATGTCACCGGTGCGGAACCAGTCGCCGTCCCGCTGAGCGGCGGTGGCCTCCGGCTGGTGCAGGTAGCCGTCGAACAGCATCGGGCCGCGTACCCACAGGTCACCGACCGTCTCGCCGTCGGCGGCGATCTGCTGGCCCGCGTCGTCGAGGACCCGGGTGTCGACCCCCGGCAGCGGCAGACCGACCTGCCCCGGCCGGCGGTCTCCGTCGGCGCGACCGCTGAGCGTGATCAGGGTTTCCGTCATGCCGTAGCGCTCGACCGGGCGGTGGCCGGTCAGCTCGTGCAACCGGTGGAAGACCGGCACCGGCAGCGCGGCGCTGCCGGACACCAGCAGGCGGCTGCCCGCCAGCGCGCGGGCGGAGCCGGGGTCGGCGCAGATCCGCGACCAGACCGTGGGCACACCGAAGTACATGCTGCCGCCGGCCGCCGCGTACGCCTCGGGCCGGGGCCGGACGGTGTGGGTCAGGCGGCAGCCGACCCGCAGGACGCCCAGCACGCCGAGGACCAGGCCGTGCACGTGGAACAGCGGCAGCCCGTGGACGAGATGGTCGTCCGGGCTCCACTGCCACGCGTCGACCAGGGCGTCCAGCCCCGCTTCCAGCGCCGCGTGCGAGAGCAGCACACCCTTCGGTGCCCCGGTCGTGCCGCTCGTGTACATGATCAACGCGGCGTCGCCGGGTGCCGGCGCGGGGTGTCCGGTGTCCGACCGGCGGCGCAGGTCGACGGGGACGAGCGGCACCGTCGTCGGCAGGGCCGCCCCCGGCGCCGCGAGGACCAGCGACGCGCGGGAGTCGCCGAGGATGTGTGCCGTCTCCGCGTCACCGGAGTCGGGTGGCAGGGGGACCACCGCGACGCCCGCGAGCAGCGCCCCGACCACCGCCACCATGGTCTCCGCCGTGGGGACGGTGTGCACCGCCACCACCCCGGCGCCGCGGACGTCGTCGGCGACGGCGCGGGCACAGGCCAGCAACCGTTCCCCGGACAGCGTCGCGTCGCCGACCCGGACCGCGTCCGGCACGTCCAGCAGATGCGTGGACAGTCCCGTGAGCAACCGCATGCGTTTCTCCCTCCAGGACACCGTGGCGGCGCGGACCAGGTCGTCCCACCGGCCGGCGTCCGGCCGCCGGGGCTGCGGATACCGCGCGGGCGCAACCCGACTGAAGGATATGCGCACCGGCGCGGTCGCCGGGACCGGCGACCGCGCTGGCGGCGGCCCCGCTGGCGCGGAACCCACGGCGGGCCCGCTGGCGGCGGGGAACACGGCGGGCCCGGTTCGCACCGGGCCCGCCGTCCTCATCTCCAGCCGGGCCTGACCGCCGGCCCGTGCCGCCGCTCGCCCGATCCGGCGTCACGGCCGTCGCTCGCGACCGTCAGGACCAGGCCGGAGCCGGACCTGCCGCACGCCACTAGCGCTGCAGCGTCAGCACCCCCGGCCGGTACGGCAGGCGGCCGTAGTCGCCGCCGGAGTTGGGGTCGCGGCCCTGGTAGAGCAGTTGCAGGTTGCACGGGTCGACGGTCATCGTCTGGTCGGCGCTGCTGCGGATCAGCTCACCGTGGCTGATGTCGTTGGTCCAGCTCGCGTTGCTGTTGGCCCGGCCGGCGAAGGGGTTGCTCTCGGACGCGGCCTGCGGGGTCCACGTGCCGCCCAGGCTGGTGGCCGTGAACGACCGGAAGTAGCGACCCTGTGCGCCGATCGCCTCGACGAGCATCAGGTACCGGTTCTGGCCCGCGAGCTTGTAGACCTGGACACCTTCGAACAGGTTGTTCGTCGTGTCGGTCATGATGGTGGTGTAGTTCGAGCCGAAGCTGCCCGGGAAGTTGCCGATCGGCATGCTGGCCCGGTAGATCCGCCCGTTGTCCCCGGCGAAGAACAGGTACATGTTCTGGTCGTCACCGATGAGCGCCTGGTCGATCGGGCCGGTGCCGGAGTTGGAGATGCTCCCGGTGAACAGCGTCTGGTGCGCCGACCACGAGTTGACGTTGGTGGGGTCGGTCGACGTCCGGTAGGAGAAGGCGGGCCCACCCCACTGGTAGGCGAGCACCCAGATGTTGCGCGGGGCGAAGTAGAACAGCGACGGCGCGACGGCCGAGAACGGCATCGGGTTCTGGCTGGCCGAGGCCATGTCCGACCAGTTCGTGAACAGGCCGAAGTTCATCGAGCCCCAGCTCGTGCCGTTGTCGTGGGTGGTCGCGTAGACCAGGTGCCGGCCGTTGTAGGGGGCGTGGGTGAAGTCCTTGAGCGACGCCCAGCCCGCTCTCGGCTGCGCCAGCGGGCCCGTCGACGACCAGCGGTACGACGGCGGGAGGTTGCAGCCACCGGTCGGCGGCGGCGTGGTGGGGTTGGTCCCGCCGTCGACGCGGACGAGTTGCCACTGCTGGTTGTTGCCGCCCCAGTCGTCGTACTGCACGATGTTGGCACCGTCGGCGGTCGAGGCGCCCTGCACCTCCACCGCCCTGTTGCTGTTGCGGTTGATCAGCCGGACGTAGCCACCGGCCGAGTCGGCCAGCCGGAACTGCTGGTTGGCGCCGTTGCTGTCAGCCCACTGCACGATGCTGCCGCCGTTGGCGGTGGACCAGTTGTAGACGTCCAGCACCTTGCCGGAGTGCCGGGACTTCAACCGGTAGTAGCCGCCGCCGGAGTCGACGAACTGCCACTGCTGCTGGTTGCCGTTGTTCCGGGTCCACTGGGTGATCCGCGCCCCGTCGCTGGTGGCCAGGTTGTACACGTCCAAGGCCTTGCCGCTGTTGCGGTTGACCAACACGTACCACGCGCTCGTGTCGACCGTCGCCGCGGCGGCGGGCGTCGACACCATCACGGCGGCGGCGCCACCGACCATCACCGCCGCCACGCCGGCGGCGACGGCGCGCGGCAGCCACCGCCGCCGCCGTGGCGGCGACACTATCGCTGCAGACCTACCGAAGGCAAACATGATCCTCCTCAATGACCATGATCCGGACGGTCCACCCGGAGACGGGTGTACCGCGACGCGCGGGTCGGGCGTACGCGGCGGAGATGTTCGCGGTAACACGACCTCCGCGTGCCCTGTCCGCGCGCCTGATCCAGGGGTCCGACGAAGCAGGCTCGCCCGGTAAGCCACGGGCTTCGCCCCCCTTGGCCATCGACTGTGAGCGATAACATGGCGTTAGTCAAGTCGTAACGTCCCTGGTTTCGATGCGTGTCGGCCGACGCCGCCGCGGCTGTCCTGAGCGCGCCCACCCTCCTCGCCGGGCGTGCGCCACCGACCCGACCTGCCCCGAGATGACCGCCGGCGGAGCGCCATCTGTTCGCGTTAACATTGATGTCTGCCGCATGATTCGGCCGCGCTGACCCCCGGGCGAGGGTGGTCGGTCGGGGTGCCGCACGACCTCAGTCGCCACGGTTGCGTGGTCGGCCGCCGGTCCGGCGGCCGGCGGCTGGTCGTCGGAGGGGCGCGCTCTCCGGGCTGTCGTCCCGGTCGCCCTGGTGTCGGGGCCGATGTCGGCGGCCGGCGCGATCACCCACGGTCACCCACGGTGCCGTGTCCGGCGCGACCCGGTGACGCTCTCAACCCGGGCGCGGCGGCCGTGTCTGGGGTTGCCAAGGGGTCGGGCGAGTGGCCCGACCCGTCCGGAACGTCGCTGAAACTTTCGGTGACGTCACGCCCCGCCGGAGATCGTCGGTAGACGATCTCCGGCGGGGAACCCGCAGCCCGTCCCTTGGCCGCGCGCTGCTGAGCAGCATCAACACGTTTTAACACGGAGGCGTCATGAAGCCAAGGTTTCCCGAGTGTTTCCGGAAATTGTTGACGGGTTGACGGCGTCGGACCAATACTGAAGGCCATCGACGCAGCTAGATAGGTGTCGAACGGTGCGACCTGCTCCGCCGGTCACCGTCCGGAACGACCGGCACCCACCACCATCACCGCGCGGTACCACGCCGACACGTCGACGGCGGTCGCCCGGCCCCCGAGACCCGCCGGCTCGTCGCGCACCGCTGGCCACCGGCCAGCCGCCACGAGGAGGAAGCATGAACAACGGACCCGTCCCCCGAGACGGCCGCCGGCGTCGGCGCCTGCGGTCGCTGCTCGGCGCCGCCTGCGCCGCCGCGCTGATCACGACCGGCACGGTGGCGGTCGTCGCCAGCCCCGCCCAGGCCCAGACCGTGACGTCGAACCAGGAGGGTACCCACAGCGGTTACTTCTTCTCCTTCTGGAAGGACAGCGGCAACGTCTCCATGACCATGGGCAACGGCGGCCAGTACAGCACCCAGTGGAGCAACGTCAACAACTTCGTCGCCGGCAAGGGCTGGAACCCGGGTACCCGTCGGACGGTGACCTACTCGGGCACCTTCAACCCCAACGGCAACTCGTACCTGACCCTCTACGGCTGGACGAGGAGCCCACTCGTCGAGTACTACATCGTGGACAGCTGGGGTAGCTGGCGGCCCCCGGGCGCGAGCTCCATGGGCACCGTCAACACCGACGGCGGCACCTACGACATCTACCGCACCCAGCGGGTGCAGCAGCCCTCGATCGACGGCATCCAGACCTTCTACCAGTACTGGAGCGTCCGGACGTCGAAGCGGGTGGGCGGCACCATCACCACCGGCAACCACTTCGACGCCTGGGCCAGCCGGGGCATGAACCTGGGCAACCACTACTACCAGATCATGGCCACCGAGGGGTACCAGAGCAGTGGAAGCTCCAACATCACGGTGGGCAGCTCCGGCTCCGGCCCCGGCCCCACCAACCCGCCGACCGGCGGCTGCACGGTCAGCGTGAGCCGCGCCGACGAGTGGAGCGACCGGTTCAACGTGAACTTCGCGGTGAGCGGCAGCAACAACTGGACCGTGTCCATCCGCACGAACGGCAGCCAGAGCCTGCAGAACAGTTGGAACGCCTCGGTCAGCGGGAGCAGCGGCACCCTCACCGCCCGCCCGAACGGCAACGGCAACAACTTCGGCATCACCCTCTACAAGAACGGCAACAACACCACACCCACCGCGAGCTGCGCGGCGAGCTGACCGCCCGGACGATCAGAGGTGGGGCGCCGGTGACCGCCGGCGCCCCACCGGCGCGTCCGGGCACGGGCCGGCCGCCACCCCACCGGCTCCTTCTGCTGAGAGCGCTTCCGCGCCTACAGTCCCGTCGACGGACACGTCGACGACCGACCCCGGCTGCGCCGGGACGGGATCGCGGCGCGGCAACGAGCGGCAGGCGGGCGTGGTGGAGAGCATTACCAAGAATCGGCAGCCGGTGGACGTGCTGCGGGCGATGGCCGTCCGGGCGTACGGCGCCGACCAGGTCCCCGACGACCTGGAGGCCGAGGAACTCGGCCACGGCTGGTTCAACGTGGCGTACCGGATCCGGCTGCGCGACGGGCGACAGGTCGCGGTGAAGATCGCCCCACCGGCGGGGGTGGAGGTGATGACCTACGAGCGGGACATGATGCGGACCGAGGTGCACGCGCTGACCCTGATCCGGCGCGAGACCACGGTACGGGTGCCGCGGGTCCACCACTACGACCCGAGCCGGGAGCTGTGCGACGCGGAGTACTTCTTCATGGAGTACGTGGACGCGGCGAACCTCGGCGTCGTCATGGACCGGCTGCCCGCCGGCGAGTACGCCCGCTACGCCGAGGCGCTGGGGGCGGCGAACCGGGAGCTGAACCAGGTCCGGGGCGGCCACTTCGGCCCGCTGCTCGCCGGCGACCCCACGGCCACGTGGCGGACGGTGTTCACCGGCATGGTGCGCGACGTGCTGCGCGACGGGCAGCGGCGGGGCGTCGACCTCGGGGTCGACTACGACGTGGTCCGGGCGGTGCTGGCCGAGCACGCCGGCTGCCTCGACGAGGTCGTCGAGCCGGTGCTGGTCGAGTGGGACCTGTGGGAGAGCAACGTCCTGGTCGACGACGGCGCGATCGTGTGCCTCATCGACCACGAGCGCGCGTTCTTCGGCGACCCGTTGATGGAGGCGGGCTTCGCCGCGACGGAGCTGGCCGGCGCGTTCGGCGACCCGGCGCCGTTCCTGCGCGGGTACGGACGGCGACCGGTGACCACCGCGGAGCGGACCCGACGTCGGCTGTACAACCTCCACCTGATCCTGGTCATGGCGATCGAGACGGTGTACCGCGGACACACCGACCCGACCCAGTACGACCAGGCGAGAGCACGTCTCGCCGAGGTGCTGGCGGGCTTGCGGGCCGGCCGGTAGCCGCGGGACGGAGGGCCGCGTGACGCGGGGCGCGACGACCCGTCCGCCGCGTTCCCACCGGGAGCTGGCGGCGGCGCTGGGGACCGAGCCGGTCGGTCGGCTGCTGTGGCGCTCGTGCGCGCAGACCATCATGTCGGTCAGCGTGTACGGGCTCTACGCGGTGACCAACGCGTGGTTCGTCGCGTGGGGGGTGGGGCCGGTCGCGCTCGCCGCCGTCACCACCGTGGCCCCGGTGCTGCTGGCGCTCGGCGCGGTGGCGGCCACGGTCGGCGCGGGCGCCGCGTCGCTGGTGTCGCGCAGCCTCGGTGCCGGCGACCCGGCGCAGGCGGCCCGGGCGGCCGGCACCGCGTTCGTCGTGTTCTGGACGACGGCGGTGGTGGGCGGCGTCGCGGGTGTCGTCCTGATCGACCCGCTGCTGACCCTCCTCGGCGCGACCGGGGAACTGCGGGGCTACGCCCGCGACTACGCGGTCGTCATCCTGGGCGGGGCGATCACCGGGACGGGCTTCTCCAGCCTCGTCCGCGCCGAGGGGCGGCTGCGCTTCTCGACCATGATGTGGGTGTGGGCGCTGGCCACCCAGATCGTCCTGGACCCGGTGCTGATCTTCGGCTTCGGGCTGGGGGTCCGGGGCGCGGCGTGGGGCACGGTCGCCGGGCAGGCGGTGTCGACGGTGATGAGCCTGTGGTTCTTCTTCGGCCCGCGCCAGCACCGCCGGCCGTACCGGATCGGGCTGACCGATCTGCGACCGCACGGGCCGACGCTGCGCCGGCTGGTGGCGGTCGGGTCGCCCTCGTTCCTGGCCGGGGTGGGAGCCACCCTGCTCGCCGCGCTGACGAACACCCTGCTGGTCGCCGCCGGTGGGGCGGTGGCGTTGAGCGCGGGGGCGTTGTGCGTGCGGATCGGCACGCTGGTGGCGATGCCGCAGCTCGGGATCGCGCAGGGCCTCCAGCCGGTGGCCGGGTTCAACGCCGGCAGCGGGGCGGTCGACCGGGTCCGGCGGGCCACCACGCTGACGGTACGGGCCACCGTGGGGTACGGCGTCGTGGCGGGGCTGGTCCTGCTCGTCGCGGCCGACCCCCTGGCGGGGCTGTTCACCAGCGATCCGGCGGTGTGCGGGCAGGCCGCCACGGCGCTGCGGATCGTGGCGCTGGGGTGCCCGTTCGCCGGCCTCGTGCCCCTGCTCTCGGCCCGGTTCCAGGCCCTCGGCCAGCCCCTCCCGTCGTACCTGCTCTCGATCGGGACCGTCCTGGTGGTGAAGATCCCGCTGCTGGTGGCCGGCGGCTCCGTCGGCGTGACCGCGTTGTGGATCAGCGTCCCGGTCGCCGAGCTGGTGTCGGCCGGGGCGGCGCTGCTGGTGCTGCGCCGCTGGCCGTGGCCCGCCGAAGGCGACACCACCGGAACCCGGTCGGCCCGGCGGCGGCCGGTGACCCGGGCGCGGGCTTCTGGTGAGAGCGCTTCCGGGCCTATCGTGCACGGGGCCGGACGTCCTTCGCGTCCGGGCGGGTGACGACGTGTGGATTCAGCCATGAGGATCTCCAAGCCGACGATCGACGACGTGGCCCGGGTGGCGGGGGTGTCCCGCGCGACCGCGTCCCGGGTGCTCAACGACGCCCCCGGAGCGTCCGGGCCGGTCCGGGCGCGGGTGCACGACGCGGTGGCCGCGCTGGGCTACCGGCCCAACGAGACCGCGCGGGCGCTGGCCTCCGGCCGGCAGCGCACGGTCGACGTGCTCGCGATCACGTACGGCCCGAACGAGGGGTGGCTGGGCGGTCACCCGTACTACAGCCGGGTGCTGGCGGGGATGATGTCGGTGCTGGAGGCCGTCGACGTGCAGCTACGCCTGTGCGCCGTGGGCAGCGACGCCACGCCGGCCGCGATCGACGCGATCGCGGCCAACGCCACGGCGGGCGCGGTGCTCGCGACGGTCACCCCGACGATGGCCGCCCGGTTCCACCGCCGCTGCCGGCGCGCGGTGTCGCTGGTCGCCACGGCCCCGTCGGTGCCCGCGATCGAGGCCGACAACGTCGGCGGCGCGTACACCGCCGTGCAGCGGTTGCACGCGCGGGGCCGCGGCCGGATCGCCGCGATCCACGGGCCCGCCGGCAACCCCTGCGCGATCGACCGCCGGACCGGCTACCGGCGGGCGATGCGGCAGCTCGGGTTGCCCGACATCAGCGCCGACGGCGACTTCCTGCGCGCGGGCGGCTACCAGGCGGCCCTGCGGCTGCTCGACCGGCACCCCGACCTCGACGCGATGTTCGTGGCCTGTGACCTGATGGCGGCCGGCGCGGTCCAGGCGATCGCCGCCACCGGTCGCCGGGTCCCGGACGACGTCAGCATCGTCGGTTTCGACGACAGCGTGGCGGCGATCTGCGCCAACCCGCCGTTGAGCACCATGCGGCTGCCGGTGGAGGAGATGGCCGCCGCCGCGACCCGGCTGCTGCTGGCCGGCACCGTCCCGACGGGCCACCGGGAGAGGTTCGCCGTCGACTTCGTGGAGCGGGGGAGCACCCCCCGGTCGACCGCCTGACCACCCGCCGCCCGGCTCGGCTCCCGACCCACCGGGGACCGGCACGGGACGGCGATCACTACCGGTCGCGCAACTCCCGTCACTCATTGCTATCGAAGGCGCGGGTTGCTACCGTGACACGCAGCGCAATCCAGCGAATCTCATCGATAGATATCGGGTCGTGGCGGTGACCCGGGCTGTCTCCTGTCGCACGTCCACCCACCGGTCGACCCTGGCCGGGGCGAAGCCGTGACCCGGGCCTGCCGCCGCCAACTGGGGAGCGGTCATGACCACGTTGATCATCGGCAACAGCCGCACGGCGGAGATGGTCGGTGACCTCGCCGCGCTGACCCCCGCCCAACGTCGCGGCGGCGGCTGGATCGCCCAGCGGATGCTCTGGTTCGCCCGCGACGGCGACGTCCTGGTGCTGCCGTTCGCCCCACCACCGGAGTACCTGTCCTACGTCACCGGCCTGACCGGCACCGACCCCGCCTCGCTCACCGTCGTGGTCCCCCCACCCGGCAGCCTCGGCCCCGACATCCTCACCCCGGACCGGCTCACCGACCCCGGCTTCCTGGCCCGCCTCCGCGACGCCCTCGGCGACCGGCCACCACACGGGATCCTCGCCGTCTACAAGGACCTCCCCGTCACCGGGCTCGCCCGGGCGCTGGCCGCCGAGGCCGCGTTGCCCGGCTACGCGTTCAGCGCCCAGGCCGGCGACGCGCTGGTCAACAGCAAGGCCGGCTTCCGGGCGCTGGCCGCCGGAGCCGGCGTGCCGATCGCCCCCGGCACCGTGGTCACCCGACCGGAGCAGGCGCTGGAGACCATCACCGACCTGTTCGACCAGGGTCACAGCGTGATGGTGAAGCTGGAGTTCAACGGCGGGGGCTTCGGCAACGAGATCCTCAGCCGGACCGGCGGGATCACCCCGGCGGGAGCGCCCCGGGTGGTGGTGCTGCCGGACCGCCCCGCTCTCCGCGCCTACCTGGAGCAACGGTGGGAGTGGCTCACCGCCGGTCACGCGCACCGGCTGGTGGTCGAACGGTTCTTCCCCGACTCCACCACCGTCTACGCGGAATACCTCATCACCGACGACAGTGCCCACCTCATCGGGGTGGGGGAGCTGCTGATGGAGCCGGTGGCCGTCGGCGCGGTGCTGCCGGCCCAGACCATCGACGCGCGGACCAGGGCCGACCTGCTCGACGGCGCCGCGCGACTCGCCGAGTCCCTGCGCGTGCTCGGCTACCGGGGCGTGGTCAGCGCCGACGCCATCCACACCCCCGACGGGCCGGTGCTGTTCACCGAGACGAACTGCCGCCTCACCGGCTCCACCCACGTGCACCTGGTGCTGCACGGCCGGGTGGTCGACGCCGCCCACGCGGCCGACCGGGTCTTCCTGGAACGCGACGGCTGGGCCGTACCGTCGTTCACCGCAGCCCTCGAACGGCTCGCTGCCGCCGGTCTGGGCTACGACCCGGCCAGCCGGACCGGGGTCGTGGTCACCTCGAACGAGGTCGACGCCGACGGCACCGTCGCCTGCTGCGCCATCGCCACCGACCTGGCCACGGCGGAGCGGATGCAGCGCCGGCTGCGCGGGCCCGACGCGGACGGCCCGACGTGACCCGCCCCGCCACGGACCTTCCGAGCGGGCGCGGGCGGCCCGCGTCGGGCCGACCGATGCGGGCGGTGCTCCTGCGCCACCCCGGCGGCCCGGACGCGCTCCGCGTCGAACAGGTACCCGAACCGGTGCCGGAACCCGGCCAGAGCCTGATCGACGTGACCCTGACCGGCGTGAACTTCGACGACCTGGACCAGCGCGCCGGCGCCCACCCGCACCTGCCGCTGCCGGCGATCCTCGGCGTGGAGGCGGCCGGTCGCCGCCGGGCCGACGGCCGCCGGGTGGTCGCGCTGCTGCGCCAGGGCGGCGGGTACGCCGAGGTGGTGGCCGCACCCGACGCGCACACCGTGGAGATCCCGACGGGCCTGGCCGACGCGCAGGCACTCGGCCTGTTCGAGCAGGGCGGCACCGCGTACGGGGCGCTGGTGCTGGCTGGGCGGCTGCGCCCCGGCGAGAGCGTGGCGGTCACGGCGGCGGCCGGCGGGGTGGGACACCTCGCGGTGCAACTCGCCGTGGCGCTCGGCGCCTCCCCGGTGATCGGGCTCGCCTCCACCCCGGCCAAGCGGCGGTTCGTCACCGGGCTCGGCGCGGACGCGGCGCTGGGTCCGGCCGACCCGGACCTGCCCGCCCGGCTGCGGGCGGCGACCGGCGGCGTCGGGGTGGACCTGGTCGTCGACTCGGTGGGCGGCACGGTGGCCCGGGCCGCGCTGGCCGCCCTGGCGCCGTTCGGGCGGCTCGTCTGCCTGGGCTGGCGGCCCACCGCCGCGCCCGACCGCGCCCGACCCGCCACCGGTGTGGGCGACCCGGCGGGCAGCGGCGCGCTGCCCGGCGGGGAGGCCGGGATCATCGCGCTGAGCACGGCGGAGCTGGCACACGGCTCCATCGGCTGCGCCGGGTTCTGGATGCGGCACGTGGTCGACCGCCGGGCGCTGCTGTGCGACGTCGCCGACCGGCTGTTCGCGCTGGCCGCGCAGGGCCGGCTCACGGTGCACGTCGACCGGACGGTCCCGTTGGCCGACGTCGGCGCCGCCCACGCGGCCGTCGCCGCCCGGACCACCACCGGCAAGGTCCTCATCGACGTCCGACGGGAGGGGTGATGTTCACCCGGTACTGCCGTTCCATGCTCTGCACCCCGGCGACCGCGACCCACCGGTACGCCGCCTGCCACCACTCCGGAGCCGACATCTGCCTGGTGGACCTGGAGGACTCGGTGCCGGCACCGGCCAAGGCCGAGGCACGGGTCCGGGCCACGGCCTTCTTCACCGGGGAGAGCGCGGCCGGTCGTCGGTGTGCCGTCCGGGTCAACGTCCTCACCGACCCGGACGGGATGCGGGACCTGCTCGCCCTGCGCGAGTACCCGGTCACCCCGGCCATCGTGCTGGTACCCAAGGTCGAGTCGCCCCGCGACGTCGAGATCGTGGCCCGCCTCCTCGGACCGGTCCGCCCCGACCTGGAACTGTTCGCCGTGATCGAGACGCCGCGCGGGGTGGAGAACGCCGCCGCCATCGCGGCCACCTCACCCCGCCCCCGAGCGCTGATCTTCGGATCCGCGGACTACGCCTCCGCCCTCGGGATCCGACTCCGGTGGGAACCGCTCGTGCAGGCCCGGACCCGGATCGTCAACGCCGCCCGGGCGTCCGAGGTCGAGGCGATCGACTCGCCCACCTTCGAGGTGCAGGACCTGGCCGCGCTGCGGCGGGAGGCCGCCCTGGCGCAGGACCTCGGCTTCAGCGGCAAGATCGCGCTGCACCCCCGGCAGGTGGCCGTCATCAACCAGGTCTTCTCGCCCGACGCGGAGTCGCTGGAGGCGGCCCGGCGGGTGGTGGCCGCCGGGCAGCGCAGCGGTCAGGGCATCACCACCGTCGACGGGGTGATGGTGGGACGGCCCTTCTTCGAGGCTTCCCGGCGGTTGCTCGACGAGTTCGACCCACCCGGCTGACCGCCGCCGGGACACCAGCCGTCAGCCCATCGGCAGGGAGAGGCAGATGACGAGCACCGACGAGCAGCAGAGCATCACCGGCCCGCACCGGTACCGCAACGGCGACAAGATGATCCGGACCGCCGACCCGGTGTGGCAGGCCGCGGCCGACCACGGCCTGACCGGGATCAGGGTCGACACGCCCTCGGGCGACGCGAACAACCGACTCGTCGACCGGGAGACCGGCCGCGAGTTCGTCAACATGTGTTCCTGCGCGTACCTCGGCCTCAACCATCACCCGGCGGTGATCGAGGGCGCCGTGACCGCACTGCGCGAGACCGGCGCCACCTGGCTGGTCACCTCCACGACCCGGATCCGCCACCAATTGCTGGCCCAACTGGAGGAGGAACTGGGCGACCTGTTCGGCGCCCCGGTGCTGCCCGGCACCTCGTGCAGCGCGCTCACCGCCGGGATTTTGCCCCTGGTCGCCTCCGGGCACCTCGCCCCCGGCGGCCCCCGGGTGATGGTCTTCGACCGGTTCTGCCACTTCTGCATGTCGTACGTGAAGCCCATCTGCGCCGAGGAGAGCCTGGTCCTCACCTGCGACCACAACGACCTCAACTACCTGGAGGACGTCTGCCGGCGGTACCCGAGCGTGGCGTACGTCGCCGACGGCGCGTACTCCATGGGTGGCGCGGCGGCCATGGACGGGCTGCTGGACCTCCAGGACCGGTACGGGCTGTTCCTGTTCATCGACGACTCGCACTCGCTGTCGATCGTGGGGGAGCGGGGCGAGGGGTTCGTCCGCTCCCGGATCACCATGAACCCGCTCACCGTCGTCGTCACCAGCCTCGGCAAGGGCTTCGGCACCGGCGGCGGGGTGGCCATGCTCGGCGACCCGGCGACGTACGGCTTCCTGACCCGGCACGCCGGGCCGGTGGGCTGGTCGCAGAACATGGCCCTGCCGCTGGTGGGCGCCTCGCTGGCGAGCGCGGCCATCCACCGCTCACCCGAACTCGGCGAGTTGCAGCGCCGGCTGCACGACAACGTGGCCTACTTCGACGAACTCCTGCCCACCCCCTTCGCGGGCAACGGCCTGCCGGTCCGGCGGATCACCGTGGGCGACGCCGACCGGGCGGTCCGGCTCTCCGCGCAACTGTACGAACGCGGCTTCTACAGCTCGGCGGTGTTCTTCCCGATCGTGCCGCGCGGGCAGGCCGGGCTGCGCATCATGATCCGCGCGGACCTCGACCGGGCGGTCCTGGCGACCTTCGCCGACCACGTCCGGGAGCTGACCGATGCGCGGTGAGCCGGAGGGCACGTCGACGGAGCGGCCCTGGCCGACCGGGTACCGCCGGGTGGGGGAGAACCGCTACCGCGAACAGGTCGGCTTCTACTACGACGAGATCGTCGTCGGCACGGTCATCGAGCACCGGCCCGGCCGCACCGTGACGGAGATGGACAACGTGCTGATGAGCATGTTGAGCATGAACGCCGCGCCGCTGCACATCGACGGCGCGTACGCCGCCCAGGGCCGCTGGGGTCGACCACTCGTCTCCAGCCTGGTGACGCTGAGCATCGTCGGCGGGATGACCGCCCGCAGCACCAGCGGCCGGGCCATCGCCAACCTCGGGTGGGACCGCATCCGCCTGTCGCACCCGGTCTTCGTCGGCGACACCCTGTACGCGCAGAGCGAGGTGACCGCCAAGCGGCTCTCCGCGAGCCGGCCGGGCGAGGGCATCGTGAGCTGCCGGACCACCGGGATCAAGGCCACCGGCGAGGTGGTGCTGACCTTCGAGCGCAGCTTCCTGGTGCCGACCCAGGAGTCCAGCACCGACGACAGGACAGGATACTGACCGTGACCGTAGAGCAGACCGTCACCACGCCAGCCCCGTCCACCCCCGAGCGTGCCGGCCTGCCGGCGGTGAACTCGTGGGACGAGTTCACCGCGCTGCGCGAGATCGTCGTCGGCCACGCCAGCCACTACCGGCTCCCCGCGCAGGACGACCCGTCGGCGTGGCTGACCTGCTTCCCGAAACTGACCCGGGCGGAGCTGGAACGGATCGCGGTGGGCCAGGCGCCGGCGCAGGTCGTCGAGGAGACCAACGAGGACCTGGCCGTCCTCTGCGCCAGCCTGAGCGCGCTCGGCGTGACCGTGCGCCGCCCGGACGTCGTCGACCACAGCGTCGAGTTCGCCTCACCCCACTGGCGCACCGCCGGCTTCAAGTCGTACTGCCCACGCGACCTGACCCTGGTGGTCGGCTCCACCATCATCGAGACCCCCAGCCCGACCCGGGCCCGCTACTTCGAACTGTTCGGCCTCCGCGCGCTCTTCCAGGAGTACCTGCTGCGCGGCGCCACCTGGCTGGCCGCCCCCCGCCCGCAACTGCGCGACGAGCTGTACCCGGTCGACGCGGACGGCCTGCCCGACCTGGCGGAGACCGAGCCGGTCTTCGACGCCGCGAACGTGCTGCGGCTCGGCCGCGACCTGTTCTACCAGGTGTCGCGCAGCGGCAACGAACTCGGCCTGCGCTGGCTGGAGTCCACCGTCCGGCTGCTCGGGGACATCCGGGTCCACCCGCTGCGCGGGATCTACGGCTACACCCACATCGACAGCACGATCACCCTCCTGCGGCCCGGCCTGGTGCTGCTCAACCCGGGCCGGATCAGGCCGGACACCGTGCCGGAACCGCTGCGCGGCTGGGACGTGCTGTGGTGCCCGCCGTTGCGCCAGCCGGCGCTCGGGCCACCCACCCTGAGCGAACACTGGATCGCCATGAACCTGCTGATGGTCGACGAGGAACACGCCGTCGTCGACGCCGACCAGCCGGCACTGATCGCCGCCCTGGAGGGGCGCGGCATCACCGTCCTGCCGCACCGGCTGCGCCACGCCCGGGCGCTCGGCGGCGGCTTCCACTGCGTCACCCTGGACACCGTCCGCACCGGCGGCCCGGAGCACTACCTGGACTGAGCGCCCCCGTTCCGGACCGAGTGAGGAGCACGATGACCACCTCCGTGGACCTGGTGGTGGCCGGGTCGACCGTCCGGGTCCTGGTGGACCCGGCACCCGTCACCGCACCCGGCGTCCCCACCCTCGGCCCCAGCGTCGGCGAGTACCCGTGCTACGACACCGCGTCGTACGCCACGATGACCGACGACGAGGAACGCAACCAGCGGTTCCGCGCCGCGCTGGCACGGGTGGCCGCCGGTCGGGTGGTGCTCGACATCGGCACCGGCGCGGACCTGCTCTGGGCCCGCGAGAGCGTGCGGTACGGGGCCCGCCGGGTGATCGCGGTGGAGGCGATGGCGGAGTCGTTCCGCCGGGCCCGGACGTGGCTGGCGGAGCCGGGCCTCGCCGACCGGATCACCCTGCTGCGCGGGGTCTCCACCGACCTGGACATCGGGGCGAGGGCGGACGTCTGCGTCGCCGAGATCATCGGGTCGATGGCCGGGGCCGAGGGGGCCGCCGCGGTGCTCACCGACGCGCGTCGCCGGCACCTCACCGCCGACGCCACCGTCGTACCGCACCGGTGCGTCACCCTCGCCGCGCCGGTCGCCTTCCGGCGGCTCTTCGCCGACGCCCCGGTGGCGTTCGCGGCCGACGCGCTCCCCTATCTCAGGAGCGTCTTCGCCTGGCACGGCGCCCCCTTCGACGTCCGGCTGCGGGTCACCGACCCGGCCACCGAGGCGCTGCTCGGCGACGGCCAGGTGGTGGAGGTCCTCGACCTCAACGGCGACCTGCCGCTGGAGCAGCGGCGGTCGGTGCGGCTCACCATCGACCGGCCGGGCACCGTGGACGGGGTGCTGTGCTGGCTGCGACTGTGGTGCCAGCCCGACGGGAAGCCCCTGGACGCGCTGCGGGTGGCCAGCAACTGGGCCTCCATCTACTTCCCGCTGTTCGACTCCGAGCACCCCGTCGAGGCGGGCGACGCGCTCGACCTGACCGTCACCTCGACCCTCGGTGAGGACGGGGTGCACCCGGACTACCACCTCGACGCGGTGCTGTGGACCGCGACCGGCACCCGGTCGGCCCGCCACTGGTCCCCGTACCGGGGCGGCGGGTTCCGCCGCCACGTCGTGCATCGGCTCCTCTTCCCGTAGCCCGCCGGGTTGGACCCCGGCGTGGAGCCCGTCCGACCGGCTCTGGTCGGACATCGACACCCGTGCCAGGATGACCGAAAGCAGTCACGGTGATCACTACGCAGGGTCGTGGTCAACGCCGGCGCGCACCCATTCGGCATGCTCTGGAGCAGAGGCTATCCAGGACCAGGACCGCCAAGATTGGCACGGCTTTCGCGGTTTTCGCAGCGTCCGTCAGCTTCCTGATATCCCTCGCCGGATCGTCCCTGAAGAGCACCGTCCAGGTGTTCTTCCTGGGTATCGCGGACAGCTTCGAGGTCAGCCGGGGCAGCCTGGCGATCGCCACCACCCTCTTCGCCGTGGTCACCGCCGTGACGTCGTCGGTGATCGGGCACCTCGCCGACCGGATCGGCGCGATCCCGGTGCTGGCGGTCGGCACCGCGCTCAACGGGGTGGTGCTGCTGCTCGCCGCCACCGCCGGCGACCTGTGGCTGTTCGTCCTCACCTACGGCGTCGTCGGCGCCGTCGCGGTCACGATGCTCTCCTTCGTCCCGCTGGGCGTCCTGGCCGACCAACTGTTCCAGGGCCGCAACAGCGGCCTGCTCTACGCGCTGCTGACCAACGGCGCCGCGGTGGGGTTCATGGTGCTGGTGCCCCTGTGGGTCCACCTGGACCGCACCATGACCTGGAACCAGGTCCTGTTCGCCCTCGGCCTGGTCTTCCTGGTCGTGCTGCTGCCGCTGTCGCTGATCCTGGTGCGGCTCTCCGTCCGGCGGCGACCCGTCGCCCCGGTGGCACGGGTGTCGCTCTGGGCCGCCACGGTCACCACCTTCCGGCACCCGCAGATCCGGGCCCTGGTCCTGGCCTTCGTCGGCTGCGGCAGCACCATGGCCTTCATCGACGTGCACCTCTTCTCGCACCTGCACGACCACGGCGATGAGCGCCGCGGACCTGGCCGCGGTGCACGAGGCGGTCACCGCCGGCATCCGCGCGCAGGGGCTGCGCCGCAGCGTGGGGCACGCGGAGGTCCGCTTCCACGACGGTCGGCCGTACCTGCTGGAGATCGCCGCCCGGGTCGGCGGCGGCGGGCTCGACGAGATCGCCCGGCTGACCGCCGACCATGATCCGATCGCGGCGGTCGTCGACATCGCCCGGGGCGTGCGCCCCCGGGTGCGCCACTTCCAGCCCATCGGCACGCACACCACGTCGATGTGCCTGATCTGCGCCGCCGGCACCATCGCGGCCGTCCACGTGCCCGCCGAGGTCAGCGAGTCCGACCGGACCTTCCTGCTGAAGATCGTCGCCCGGCCCGGCGACGTCATCACCCGCCCGCCGCACGGCAACAGCATCCTCGGCCTCCTCGACACCACCGGGATCTCGAAGGAGGACGCGGTCGAGTAGGCGCTGGCGGCGGCCGACACGATCGGCTACCCGGTGATCCTCAAGCCCCGTGGCCTGGGTGCCAGCCTCGGTGCCGTCCGCGTCGACGACCCCGACGCGCTGCGCCGGTTCTTCCCCTTCACCCGGGACACCCCCGCACCCGACCCGGTCCGGTACCGCACCGACGAGCCCGTCCTGGTCGAGGAGTGCGTGACCGGCGAGGAGATCAGCGTCGACGCGGTGGTGACCGACGGACGGGTCGTCCCGCTCTTCGTCGGCCGCAAGGCCGTCGGGTTCCCGCCGTACGCCGAGGAGACCGGTCACCTGGTCGACGCGGCGGATCCCCTGCTGCGCGACGACGCCTTCGGTGACCTGCTCCAGCGCACGCACGCCGCGCTGGGCTTCCGGGACGGGTGGACGCACACCGAGTTCATGCTCGGTGACCGGGGACCGCAGCTGATCGAGGTCAACGGCCGGTTGGGCGGTGACCTGATCCCGTACCTCGGCACCCTGGCCACCGGCCTGGACCCGGCGCTGATCGCGGCCGGGGCGGCGTGCGGCCGGCTTCCGGCGACGACGCCGACCCGGCGGCGGGTGGCGGGGGTGCGCTTCGGCTACGTGGACGCCGACGACACCACGATCGGCCGGGTCAGGGTCGACCGCGCGCAGCTGCCCGACGCCGTCGACCGGGCGGTGGTGCTGGTGCAGCCGGGCCGCACCGTGTCCCCACCGCCCCGGGGCACCGTCTGGGGACGGATCGCGTACGTGACGGCGGTGGCCGACACCGTCGAAGAGTGTCAGGCCGCCCTCGACGCGGCGGCCAAGGCCGTCTCCTACACCGTGGCCTGAGCCGGGCCCGCGGCCACCGGCGTGCCGCCGGGCCGTGCACCCCACGGCCCGGCGGCGGGCCGGAATCGTGCTGCCCGGAACCGGGGCGCGAACAGCGCAATTTCATGGGTTACGCGAGTTTCACACCTTATGCTCAGCGGTCCGGCTACATTTTAGAAACCCGCAGGATAGAAGCCGGACATCATCGAGAAACTTCCATACGAATAGTGTCGTGGTACTTGCACGGAGTCGGGTCTCGCCTATACTCGTGATGCAGGCATGGGAAAATGTTTGATGTACAAGCATTCGGCCCGGGAGGTGGTCGATCCCGATCGCTCGACCCCTGCCGGGTCGAACTGTGCTCCCGCTCGATTCCGAACCCCTGATCGGGCTGCTTCGCCATGGAGTGGCGCCTCGTGCGTGGGCGCTCTCCGGTCATCCACCGCTCCGGCTCTCCGGCCGCCTGGGCGGGCGACCGCGTGCCCCGGAAACCGGATGTCCGACTGTCTGCCGGACTGCCTGGAAACTGTCCCAGATTAGCAACTGTTGATCCACATGTTGGCTCTACTCTAGCCATCGCTCCTGTCCCCGGCAACCGCAGGTATTCAGGGAGTTCGACTATGACGGCGACATTCCGCATGCCCACGTTCGAGGAGCACGTGGTGATGAGCGGGCTGACCGACGGCTACTGGATCCAGGCCGTCGACGTCAACGGCGACAACCGGCCCGACCTCGTCACGTCCGGACTGATCGACGGCGAGATCTCGTGGTTCGAGAACCCGGGCTGGACCCGGCGGACCATCGCCCGGGTGAACCGGCCGGTGGGCCTGGACGCCGCCGACCTCACCGGCGACGGCACCCTCGACCTGGTCGTCACACACGACTACGGCCAGTCGATGTGGGCCTGCGGACCGGGCGACGGCACCGTCTCCTGGCTGCGCAACCCGGGCGACCCCGACCACCGGGGGCCGTGGGAGCGACGCCTCGTCGGGGACCTGCTCTCGGCGCACCGGGTGCAGGTCGGCCGGTTCCGTGCCCCCGACCGCCCGGAACTGGTCGCCCTGCCCATCGTCGGCCCCCACGGCGGCCCGGAGGCGCTGCGGGAACCGGTCCGGGTGACGCTCTACCAGCCACCCGAGAACCCGCTGACCGCGCCACGGTGGCCGGCGACGGTCGTCGACGACGCCGCGTTCCACATCCTGCACGACCTCACCACGACCCGGCACGGGCCGGCCTGGGGCCCGACCGAGAAACTCGTCGTGGCCAGCGCCGAGGGGCTCAGTTGGCTGGGGGTCGACGACGCCACCGGCCGCTGGCGGCACCAACGCATCCACGAGGGTGAACGCGGCCAGGCGGCGAGGACCGGCTTCACCGGCAGCAACAGCGTGGCCGTCGGCCGGCTGGCCGGCGCCGAGGTCGGCTACCTCGCGACCCTCGAACCCTTCCACGGCAACACGGTGGTCACCTACGTGCCCGCCCCCGACGGCACCTGGACCCGCCACGTGCTCGACGTCTACGCCGACCCGAACGAGGCGGGCGAGGGCCCCGGACACCACGTCGTCGCGGCGGACCTGGACAACGACGGCGAGGACGAGTTCCTCGTCGCGCTGCGCGGACCGATGCCGTGGCAGGGCGTGTTCTGCTACAAGGCCGTCGACGCCGCCCGGGGCTGGTGGGTCAAGACCCGGGTCTCCTCGGCCTCGGCGGCCCGGATCACGGTCGCCGACTTCGACGGCGACGGGCTGCTCGACTTCGCGACCATCGGCTACTACGTGCCCGGCTACTTCCTCGCCGACAACCCCACCGTGTCGATCCACCGCAACACGGGGCGCCGGCCGTCGTCCGACCGTGAGCACACCCGACTGAGGGGAGAACTGATCCGATGAGACGCGCGCTCTATCTCTGCGGCGGGTGGGCCGGCCACCAGCCCTACGCGGTGGCCGAGTGGGCGGTGCCCCAGCTCGACGATCTCGGCTTCGCGGTGGACCTGACCAGCGACCCCTACCGCTTCGAGGACGACCTGACCGGCTACGACCTCATCCTGCTCGGCTGGACCCAGGGACACACCACGGAGAACCTCACCCGGGCCCAGGAGGAGGGCCTGCTGGGCGCGGTCGAGCGCGGTACCGGGGTGGCCGGGTGGCACGGGATGGCCGCGTCCTTCCGGGCCAGCCTCCGGTACAACCACCTCGTCGGCGGGTCGTGCGTCGACCACCCCGGCGGTGAGGGCGTCCGGGTGCCGTACGAGGTGTCCGTGACGGCGCGGCACCCGGTCACCGAGGGGGTGGCCTCGTTCCCGGTCGCCTCCGAGCAGTACTACATGCACGTCGACCCGACCAACCTGGTGCTCGCGGAGACGGTCTTCAGCGGCGAGCACCTGCCCTGGATCGAGGGCGCCCGGATGCCCGTGGCGTGGATCCGCTCCTGGGGTGCCGGCCGCGTCTTCTACTGCTCGGTCGGCCACTATCCGGAGGATCTCCAGCACCCGGACGCCACCCGGCTGGTGCGGCAGGGCATTTCCTGGGCCGCCCGCTCCTGACATCGCAGCCGGTACGGGGAGACGGTGCGATGGATTCATTGCGGATGGCAACACATGAAACGGCTGTCGACGTCGGTGCGGAAAGTCCGTTGGAGCGGCCCCGCTGGCTCTCCGCGGTCGCCCGGATACCCCTGCTGACCGACCGGGAACGCGAGGTGGCGACGCTTCTCGGCGCAGGTCTGTCCAATCGTGCCATTTCCGGTTCCCTGAACATATCGGAACGGACGACGAAGGCGCACGTCGCGGGGATCATGCGGAAACTCGGCGTGGAGTCCCGGCTCCAGGCGGGACTGGTCGCGTTCGCGTACCAGCAGTGGACCAAAGAACAATAGAAGCGATCACCCTCCACTTGGGAATATCGGTTGTGGCGAAGCGGTCGGATGCGATCCCGACCAGCCGGAAACTGCTTCGCCGGACCCGGTCGGCCAGGCTTCCCGAGAAAGGGAAAGACATGACTTCTGTCCATCGGAGGGCGGTTCCCGTGCCCTCGCGGCTCGGTATCGGTCCCATGTCGAAGAATGCCGTCGACGCCTGCATCGCGGTGGCCCACCGTCGTCGCCAGCCGCTGATGCTCATCCCGAGTCGCCGGCAGGTCGAGGCCGAAGCCCAGGGCGGCGGCTATGTCGAGGGCTGGAACACCGAGACGTTCGCCGCGTACGTCCGCCACCACGACCCCGAGGGGCTCATCCTGCTCTGCCGCGACCACGGCGGCCCGTACCAGAACCCCCGGGAGCGCGCCGAGCGGCTCAGCGGTGAGGCCGCGATGATCTCGGCCATGGCCTCCTTCCGGGAGGACGTCCAGCAGGGCTTCGACCTGTTGCACATCGACACCTCGATGGACCTCGACGGGGTGGCCGACGTCCAGGTGGCGATCGACCGCGCGGTCGAGCTGTACGGCGAGTGCGCCGAGGCCGCCGCACAGGCCGGCCGGAGCCCGATGTACGAGATCGGCTTCGAGGACCAGGGGCGGGACACCAACGACCCGTTCGAGTTCCGCGACCAGCTCGACGCCGTGCTGGCCGCGCTGGCCCGGCACGGGTTGCCCCGGCCCACCTTCGTGGTCGCCCAGACGGCGACCAAGGTGGTGGAGACCGACAACGTCGGGGCGTTCAGCGCCGCCCCGAGCGCGGTGACCTACACCGTGTCGGCGCTGGCCGGGCTCACCGCGGACCGCGGCATCGCCCTCAAGGCGCACAACTGCGACTACCTCACCGGGGCCGAGGTGCGCGCGTTGTCCGGGGCCGGGGTGGACGCCCTCAACGTCGCCCCGGAGTTCGGTGTGGTGGAGACCCGCGCCTTCCTCCGCCTGCTGGACCGTCTCGGGCTCACCGCGCAGCGCGACGCCTTCCTCGCCGAGGCGTACGCGTCGGGGCTGTGGCGCAAGTGGATGGCCCCGGACACCACCGCCACCGACACCGACCGGGCGGTCATCGCCGGCCACTACGTGTACGGCTCGGCGAAGTTCGCCGAGATCAAGGAGGTGGCGGCGAAGGCGGCGATCCGCGAGGGCATCGACGTCGACACCTACCTGCGCGACGCGGTCGCCGAGGCGATCGAGAGGTACGCCGCCGCGCTGCCGCACCCCGTGCCCTCGCCCCTGGCCGTGGCGGGCAACTGATGCCGGCGCGGCACCGCCCGCCGCGACCCCGTGAGGAGGGTTCCGTGATGCTGACCCCGAACGACACCGTCGTCGCCGACAGTCCGGTCGTCGCCGACAGCGCCGTCATCGCCGACAGCGCCGTCATCGACGACAGCGCGGTCATCGACGACATCACCGCGCACGCCGAGGCGATGAGCCGCCGCGAGGAGGAACTGCTGGCCAAACTGGTCGGCGAACTCGGCGCGGAGGTGGTGGGGGAACTGACCGAGGGCGGTTCACCGGCCCGGCTGCTCAAGGTCACCCTGCCGGACGGCGCCCCGCACGTCATCAAGCTGCTGGTCGACCTACCCGGCGCGGTGGACGGCCACGACCTGGGGTCGTTCCGCCTCAAGATTCGGCAGATCGACAAGGTCCGCGACGAGAACCCGGACCTGCGCTACTTCTACACCGACAAGACCCACGAGTTCCACGGCGAGGACTGGGCCGCGTACACGATGCCGTTCTACCCGAACGAGGACGTCGCGGCCTGCCTGCGGGCCGACGAGCCGCAGGTGGAACTCTTCTACGACCGGCTCGGCGCGGCGCTGCGCCTGCTGGTGACGCACGGGTACCGCAAGGACCGGGTGGCCGGCGGGCGCGGCACCATCGCCGACGTGCACGCCGACCGGCTGGACCGCCGGTTCTGGCTGCTGGCCAAGTACCTGCCGGAGGCGATGACCGGCCCGGACCGGATCGTGGTCAACGGCCGCTCGTGCCGGCATCCGCAGCAGCTCGCCCGACTGATCATGGCCCGGCCGGAGCTGACGGCGGGCATCGACCCGACCTGGCTCTACTACCCGGTGCACGGCGACCTGAACACCCGCAACATCCTGGTGACCCCGCCCGGGGCGGGCCTGCGCGACGCCGAGGAGGGGTTCCGGATCATCGACCCCCGCGGCACCCTCGACCTCTGGGACATCTCCTACGACGTGGCCAAGGTGCTGTTCAGTCTCAGCGTCTGGGACGGCGGCCTGCGCAAGGGCTTCGAGATCACGCAGCCGCCGGACGCCGACGGGTCCACCTTCGACCTGCGCTTCCGGGGGCAGCCGTACCCCGGGTACGTCACCGCCGCGCACCGCTTCCTCGGCTTCCTGACCGAGCACCCCGAGTTCGCGCAGCTCAGCCGGGAGGACCCCGGCTGGCGGGACCGGCTGCTGCTCGGGCACGCCTTCCACCTCCTGGCCGAGGCGGCGTGCCGGCTGTCGGACATCAAGAAGCGCACCGACGAGCAGAGCGAGTCGGAGATCAGCCCGCTGGAACTCGCCGCCGGCCACTACCTCTACGGCGTCCTGTTCCTCGAGGACGCGGTGGCGCAACTGGAGGCCACCGGCCACATCGACCCGCAGACCCACCTCGGTCTGCTCCCCGCCGCGTCGTGACCGTCACCGGCGGGGAGGTACGCCCGACGGCGACGTCGACGGGGCTGCGGGCGTACGACGCGCTGCTGTTCGACCTGGACGGCACGCTGGTCGACTCGGGCGCGGCCATCGAACGGGCCTGGCGTGGCTGGTCCGACCGGCACGGTCTCGACGCCGAGCGGGTGCTGGAGACCTCGGTGGGGCGCCGGGGCGTGGAGACGGTGGCCCTGGTCGCGCCGCACCTGGACAGTGCGCGGGAGGCCGGGAACCTGGAGGCGGGGCAGGCGCGGGACACCGTGGGCGTGGTGCCCACGCCCGGCGCCGGGATCGTGCTCGCCGCGGCGGCCGGCGGGCCGTGGGCGGTGGTGACCTCGGGTACCCGGCCGGTCGCCCTCGCCCGGCTGCGCGCCGCCGGCCTGCCGGTGCCGACCGTGCTGGTGACCGCCGACGACGTGACGGCGGGCAAGCCCGACCCGCAGGGATACCTGCTCGCGGCGCGGCGGTTGGGCGTCGAGGCGGGGCGGTGCGTGGTGTTCGAGGACACCTGGCCCGGTGTCCTGGCCGGTCAGCGTGCCGGGATGGCGGTCGTCGGCATCGCCGGCGCCGGGTTGGGCGCCACCGTCACCCCCGACCTGGTGGTGGATCGGCTCAGCCGGCTGGACGTGCGGTGGTCGTCGGGGACCGTGTCGGTGACGCTGCGCCCGGCGGGCGACCGGGGCGACACCTGATGGTCCGGTCGCCGGGGGTGGGTCCGTCCGGGGCGGTGTGTCGTCCCGGACGGACCGGCCCGTCCGC